>JAEYOU010000062.1 GCA_023411405.1 Pseudomonadota bacterium
GCTGTCCCGGCCCGCTACGCTGCTGCGGCCGCCCGGTGCAGCTTCAGCAGGTTGTGGGTGAGGCAGATCAGCGACCACTCGGCGCGCACCTTGTCGATGCCGCGCAGCAGGAACTGGCGGAGTCCGCGCGGCTGCTTGATCTGGCCGAAGACGGGTTCGACCGTGACCTTGCGCCGGGCGTAGACGGCGCGGCCATCCTCGTCAGGCGGAAAGAGGTAGCTCTGCCCAGGGGAGTACGGCCGGTAGGTCTTCATCGCGGCGGCAGGAGATCACGGTGACCCGGCGGTGTCCATGCGACGGGTCGCGAGCGGAGCGGAGGCGGTGACGAGCGAGGCGCCTCGAGCCCGTTCATCGGAACCGTCCCACGCGGGCCCTCCTCCCATCCCATCCTGGCTTGAGGCGTTCCTGCGAGGAGCAACGAGCGCAGCGAGCAGGCGGCCCCAATGCTCGCCCTCGACTCCGGCCCTGCTCCGCAGGGCCTACGCTCAGGGCGAGCGGACTGGTGACTCCTCGGGAACGCGGCACTCACTCCGACACGCTCCTAGCCGAGCCGCGCCTCACGCGCCCGGCGGCGCGGCCGGCGGCGTGTACTTCGGGTGGAGGTGGACCGGCGCCTGCCGCGCCCTCCGCATGCGCATGTTGAGCAGCTCGACGGCCAGCGAGAACGCCATGGCGAAGTAGATGTAGCCCTTCTCGATGTGCTTCCCGAACGACTCGGCGACGAGCATCACGCCGATGAGGATGAGGAAGGAGAGGGCCAGCATCTTCATCGTCGGGTGCCGCTCGACGAACGTGCCGATCCGCTCCGCGAAGACGAGCATCACCGCGACGGCGATGACCATCGCGGCGACCATCACGGCCAGATGGCGGGCCATCCCGACCGCGGTGATCACCGAGTCGAGCGAGAACACGATGTCGAGGATGCCGATCTGGACGATCACCGCCCAGAACGCGCCCGCCGCGCGCGGGGCGCGATCGGACGCCTCGACCTCGAGCTTGTCGTGGATCTCGTGCGTCGCCTTGGCGATGAGGAAGAGGCCGCCCACGAGCAGGATGAGGTCGCGCCCGGAGAAGCCGTGGCCCGCGACCGAGAAGAGCTCGCGGGTGAGCCGCATCACCCAGGAGATCGCGAACAGGAGCCCGAGCCGCGTGAGGAGCGCGAAGCCGAGCCCGAGCTTCCGCGCGAGGGGCTGCTGGGCTGGAGGCAGGCGCCCGGCGAGGATCGTGAGGAAGACCACGTTGTCGATCCCGAGCACGATCTCCATGGCGGAGAGCGTGGCCAGCGCGACCCAGGTGTCCGGCTGCGAGAGGAGCTCGAGCATGGCGCGTCTCTTTGCCCGAGTCGGCCCTGGCTGTCGAGGGCATGGCGAGCGGGGAGGAGTCCCCGGGCCGCCCGCGCCCCCCTTCGGGGGCCGGCGCCTACTTCGCCGCCGCCCGCCCGAGCCGCGCCACCTTGCCCTCGCGGAGCTGCTCCAGGGCGTCGAAGGCGGCGTGCTTGTACGCGTCGCCGAGCGTCGGGTAGTTGAACACCGCCTCGACGAAGTAGTGCAGGTCGCCCTGGTGGCTCATCACCGCCTGGCCGAGGTGCACGAGCTCGGACGCGTGCGGGCCGATGCAGTGCACCCCGAGGATGCGCCCCTCCTTGGCGTCGGCGAGCAGCTTCAGGAACCCGACCGCCTCGCCGATGAGGTTCGCGCGGGCGTTGTTCTCGAGCGACGCCTTGCCCACGACGTAGTCGCGACCCTTCGCCCGCAGCGACTCCTCGGTCTCGCCGATCGAGGAGACCTCGGGGATGGTGTAGATGCCCACCGGCAGGAGGTTCGAGAGGCGGTGCCGGCCTTCGCCGAACGCGTGCTGCATCGCCACGCGGCCCTGCTCCATCGAGGTGGAGGCGAGCCCGGGGAAGCCGACCAGATCGCCGGCGGCGTAGACGTGGGGCACCGCGGTCTGGAAGTTCTCGTTCACCTCCAGCAAACCCTTCTCCGTCGCCTGGAGCCCGGCCGCGGCGAGGTTCAGGCTCTCGACCGTCCCCACCCGCCCGGCGGCGACGAGCACCTTCTCCGCGACGAGCCGGGCGCCGTCGGAGAGGGTGACCAGCACGTCGCGCTCGCCCGCCTCGAGCTTCACCGCCCGGGTCCGCTGCCACATCTCGATCCCCGCCATGGCGAACAGATCCTGCATGGCGAGCGAGAGCTCGGCGTCGAGCCAGGGGAGGAGCCGCTCCTTCGAGTCGATGATCGAGACGGTGACGCCCAGGCCGGCGAAGATCGAGGCGTACTCGCACCCCGCCACGCCGCCGCCGAGGATGGCGAGCGAGCGGGGGATGCGATCGAGGAGGAGGATGGAGTCGGAGTCGTAGACGCGGACGTGATCGAACGCGTACTGGGGCGGGTGGAACGGCCGGGTGCCGGTGGCGAGGAGCACCACCTCCGCCCGCAGGTCCTGGGAGCCGCCCTCCGGCCCCTCGACGCGGATGGTGTGCGGGTCCACGAAGCTCGCGACCCCGCGGAACTGCTCGACCCCGGCGCGGTGGAGCGCGTTGCGGATGCGGGAGTGCTCGCGCCCGGTCACGAGCCCGCGGCGGCCCATCAGCTCGGGGACGGTGACCTGGCCGGAGAGGCGCAGCTCGATGCCATGGGCGCCGCGGCTCCGGGCCTGCTGGATCCCCAGCGCGGTCTCGCGCAGGGCCTTGGAGGGGATGGTGCCGGTGTTTGCCGCCGCGCCGCCGGGGACGGCCTCCTTCTCGACGAGCGCGACCTTCTTGCCCAGCCACCCGGCCTGGACGGCGCCGTTCTCGCCGGCCGGCCCGGACCCGATCACGACGACGTCGTAGCTCAGCATCGGCGCACCCCCGCGACGCAGGGGCATAATGCGGCCCGGGGCGGGATTCGATATAAGTTCCGACCCCTATGCGGTTCTCCAAGTACCACGGCCTCGGCAACGACTACCTCGTGATGGACCCGAAGGAGCTCGGCCGCGAGCTCACGGCGCGCGAGGTCCGACTCATCTGCCACCGGAACTACGGCGCCGGCTCGGACGGCATCCTGTGGGGCCCCCTGCCCGCGGAGGGCGCCGACTTCCGGCTGCGCATCTACAACCCCGACGCGAGCGAGGCGGAGAAGAGCGGGAACGGGCTGCGCATCTTCTCGCGCTACCTCTACGACCGCGGCCTCGTCCGGAGCGATCCCTTCACGATCCAGACCGCCGGCGGCCTCGTCCGCGCGCGCGTCCACCCCGGCGGGGAGATGGTCGAGGTGGAGATGGGGACCGTGTCGTTCGACGGCGCGAAGATCCCGGTCGCCGGCGGCGCGCGCGAGGTGCTGAACGAGTCGATGACCGTGGGCGGGCGGACGTTCACCTTCTCCGCCGCCACCGTCGGCAACCCGCACTGCGTGCTGCCGCTGCCCGAGATCTCCGAGGCGCTGGCCCGCGAGTTCGGCCCGCTCATCGAGCGCGAGCCGCGGTTCCCGAACCGGACGAATGTGCAGTTTCTTCGGGTCATCGACCGCAGGAACATCCAGATCGAGATCTGGGAGCGCGGCGCGGGGTACACGCTCGCGTCCGGCAGCTCGAGCAGCGCCGCGGCGGCGGTCGCGCACCGGCTCGGGCTGTGCGATCGCGCGATCACGGTGCACATGCCGGGCGGCACGCTCGCGATCACGATCGGCGAGGGGTTCCGGATCGACATGACCGGCCCCGTCGCCCGGGTGGGCGAGGGCACCGTCGATCCCGAGGCGTTCGAGGCGTTCCCGGAGCGATAAGACATGGCACGAACCAACCAGCACTACGACAAGCTCGCGGCAGGGTACCTGTTCCCGGAGATCGCGCGGCGCGCGAAGGCGTTCGCCGAGGCGAACCCCGGCGTGCAGCTCCTCCGGCTCGGCATCGGCGACACCACGCTGCCGCTCGGCCCCACGGTGGTCGAGGGGCTCGTCGCCGGCGCCCGGAAGCTCGGGGACCCGGCCACGTACACCGGCTACGGCGACTACGAGGGCGAGAAGTGGATGCGGGAGGCGATCGCCGCCGAGTACCAGGAGCACGGCGTCTCGCTCGACCTCTCCGAGATCTTCGTCTCCGACGGCGCGAAGTCCGACTCCTCGAACCTCCAGTCGATCTTCTCCGCCGACGCGGTGATCGCGATCCAGGACCCCGCGTACCCGGTCTACGTCGACTCCAACGTGATGGCGGGGCGGACCGGCACCTGGGATCCCGACCGGCAGCAGTACCGGGGCATCGTCTACATGCCCTGCAACGAGAAGAACGGGTTCGTCCCGGAGGTCCCGAAGGAGAAGGTGGACCTCGTCTACCTCTGCAGCCCGAACAACCCGACCGGCGCCGTCGCCACCCACGCGCAGCTCGCGGCGTTCGTCGCGTACGCGCAGAAGCACCAGGCCGTCATCCTCTTCGACGCCGCCTACGCGACCTTCATCCGCGAGCCCGGGCTCCCGCACTCGATCTACGAGGTCCCCGGCGCGAAGAGCTGCGCGATCGAGCTCAACAGCTTCTCCAAGTCGGCCGGCTTCACCGGCGTGCGGCTCGGCTGGGCGGTCGTGCCGAAGGAGCTCGTCGCCGAGGACTGCCCGCCCGGGAAGCTCAACGCCATGTGGTACCGGCGGCAGAGCACCTTCTTCAACGGCCCCTCCAACGTCGTCCAGGCCGGCGGCGTGGCCGCGCTCTCGCCGCAGGGCCGGGCGGAGTGCAAGGCCGTCGTGGACGAGTACCTCGGCAACGCCCGGATCATCCGCGAGGGGCTCACGAAGGCGGGGCTCGCCTGCCACGGCGGGACCAACGCGCCGTACGTCTGGGCGAGGACGCCCGGCGCGATGTCGTCCTGGGACTTCTTCGACCTGCTCCTCCGCGAGGCGAACGTGGTGACCACGCCGGGGTCCGGCTTCGGCCCGAGCGGCGAGGGGTACATCCGGCTCTCCGCCTTCGGGAAGCGGAAGGACACCGAGCAGGCGGTCGCGCGGATCCAGGCTGCGCTCGCCTCCTTCGACAAGCTCAGGATGAGCGGGAAGGAGGGGTGATGACCCCCCTCGCACCGTTCGGGCGCGTGACGCCCAGGCACGTCGTGGAGTCCGCGGCCCTCGCCGGCACGCCCCACTACCTGTACGACGAGGCGCTCGTGGTCGAGCGCTGCCGCGAGGTGCTGGCGATGCCCAGCGCCTTCGGGCTCTCCGCCGGCTTCGCGATGAAGGCGAACCCGAGCCGGGCGATCCTCGAGATCGTCGCCGGCGAGGGGATGGGCATCGACGCGAGCTCCCTCAACGAGGCGCGGCGGGCGCGGCGGGCGGGCATCCCCGCCGACCGGATCATGCTCACGACGCAGGAGGTGCCGGAGGGGCAAGACCGGCGCGACCTCGAGGCGATGATGCTCGAGGGGATGAAGTACAACGCCTGCTCGCTGCGCCAGCTCGAGCTCGTCGCCCCGTTCGCGAAGGCGAAGAAGCTCGCGATCTCCGTCCGCGTGAACCCCGGCGTCGGCTCCGGCGAGAGCGTCACGCGGAACACCGGGGACAAGTACTCCTCGTTCGGCGTGCACCAGGACGACCTCCCCCGGCTCACCGCGTCGGCGCGCGACGCCGGCGTCACCATCGGCGCCGTGCACGTGCACATCGGCTCGGGGGGCGATCCGGCGGCGTGGGCCGAGAACGTGGACCGGATGCTCGGCATCGTGGAGCGCTGGTTCCCGGACGCGACCGCGCTCAACCTCGGCGGCGGCTTCAAGGAGGCCCGCATGCCCGACGAGAAGCCGGCCGACGTGGCCGCGCTCGGGGCGCACGCGAGGTCCCGCTTCGAGGCGTTCGCGGAGCGCACCGGGCGGCGGCTCCGCACGATCGTCGAGCCGGGCACGTACATCGTGGCCAACTCCGGCTACCTCGTCACCCGCGTCATCGACCGCAAGTCCTCGGGGCCGGACGGGTTCGACTTCGTCGTCGCCGACGGCGGCATGGAGGCCAACACCCGGCCGCTGCTCTACGGCTCGCGCCACCCGTTCTACGTCGTCGCGCGCGACGGGGCGCTCCGCTCCGCGGAGTGGGACCTCACGGGCGAGGGCCTCGCGCCGCGGGTCGTGGCGGGCCGCTGCTGCGAGAGCGGGGACTCGCAGAGCCTGGACGAGCACGGGCACGTGGTGCCGCGGCGGATGGCGGATCCCGCGGTGGGCGACCTGCTCGTCGTCGGCGGCGCGGGCGCGTACTGCGCCGCGATGTCGCCGTTCAACTACAACTCGCACCTCCAGGCGCCGGAGGTGCTCCTCTGCGCCGACGGCGCGCTCCGCGTCGTCCGAAAGCCGCAGACGCTCGAGCAGATCACGGCCAACGAGCTGAGCCGCCGCGGGTAAACGCGCGCTTGCTCCGCCGGGTCGAGCGCCGGGCCCCGCGCGGGCGCGCGGCGCGCGGTTGCGCCGCGGCGCGCGCCCGTTAATTCACATCGACGTACGTCGATACGTCGATGCCTCCGAGCCCCAGAGACCTGGCCCGCGTGGCCCGCGCGCTCGGCGACCCGACCCGGGTCCGCCTCGTGCGCCTCATCGCCAGGCGCGAGATCTCGTGCCAGGAGCTGACCCGGCGCATCGGGCTCGCCCAGGCGACCGTCTCCCATCACCTCAAGATCCTCGCGCAGGCTGGCCTCGTGGTCGCGCGCAAGGAGGGGTCCTTCCACTGGTACCGGCCGGTGCCGGAGGCGTTCGCCGCGCACGGCGCCGCCGTCGCGCGCCTCGCCCCCCTCCCGGTGCAGAAACCCCCGCGCCTCCGGAGCATCGACGGAGGGCGGCGGTGACGCCGCTCGTCTTCCAGCGCAACCAGCACGAAAGGAGCAACACCATGAAGCGCCTCGTCGCCGTCCTGAGCCTCGCCCTCGCCCCGGTGCTCGCCCTCGCCGAGCCCACCACCTGGGCGATCGACCCGTCGCACACGCAGTCGATGTTCACCGTCCGGCACCTCGTGGTCTCGAACGTGCGCGGGCAGTTCGACAAGACCACCGGGACGGTCACGCTGGACGACAAGGACATCACGAAGTCGTCCGTCGAGGCGACCATCGACGCGAAGACGGTCAACACGCGCGACGCGAAGCGCGACGAGCACCTCCGCGCCCCGGACTTCTTCGACGTCGCCAACCACCCGACCATCACCTTCAAGTCCACCAAGGTCGAGAAGGCCGGCGGGGACAAGCTCAAGGTGACCGGCGATCTCACGATGCGCGGGGTCACGAAGCCGGTCGTGCTCGACGTCGAGCTCCCGGCCGCCGTCGTGAAGGACCCCTGGGGCAACACGCGGAAGGGGTTCCTCGCGACCACGAAGCTGAACCGCCAGGACTACGGGCTCAAGTGGAGCAAGGCCGTCGAGGCGGGCCCGGTCGTCGGCGACGAGATCAAGATCGAGCTCGAGGGCGAGCTGATCCAGCAGGCGCCGAAGACCTCGAGCGCGAAGTAGCGCGTCCGTCCGTCCGTCTCGTCCGAGCCCGGGTCCGGCCACGCCGGGCTCGGGCTCGCGCGTGTCCGGGCCCGATCGGCCGCGCGCCGCCGTATGATGCCGCCATGGAAGAGACCCTCGGCCGGTTCCCCCTCACGCTGACGATCCCCGTGCTGTGGGGCGACATGGACGCGAACCTGCACGTGAACAACGTGGTCTACGCCCGCTGGATCGAGTCGGCGCGGGTCGCGTACTTCGAGCGGATCGGGATGCCCGTGCCACCGGGCAAGGACGGGGTCGGCCCGATCGTGGCGCGCCTCTGCGTGAACTACCTCCGCGCCCTCACGTACCCGGACACCGTCCGCGTGTCCGCCACGGTCCGCGCCATCGGCCGGACCTCGGTGACCCTCGACTACCGGATCCGGAGCGCCGCGCAGGACGCGGACGTCGCGACGGCGGAGGACGTGATCGTCGTGTTCGACTACCGGGACGGGCGGAAGGTCCCGGTGGACGAGGCGCTCCGGGCCAGGATCTTCGCGCTCGAGGCGCAGGGCGGCGGGTGAGCGGCCCGGGGAGCGCCGCGAAGGTGCGGTAACCCCCCGGTGCCCTCGTCCCCGATCGCCGCGCCCCAGGGGACCTCCGGCCTGCGCGCGACGCGTCCGGCCTGCGCTGCTACCGTGAGCCGACCTCGAAGCGCAGGAGGAGCTCATGCGCGAACCACACCCACTCCGCCTCGTCCTCCGCACGCTGCTCGTCGGCTCGGCCCTGCTCGTCGCCGGCTGCGCCTCGGATGGCGCGCCGCCCGGCGACGGACCGTATCCGCCCTCCGACGGGCTCCTCGATCCCCACGCCCAGGCCGCGGCGCTGGGGCGGGGCGTCAACTTCGGGAACCTCCTCGACGCGCCGAGCGAGGGCGACTGGTCGGGCGGGCTGGTCATCCAGGAGTCGCACTTCGCGCTCGCCACCGCGGCCGGCTTCGACTCGGTCCGGCTCCCGGTCAAGTTCTCCGGTCACGCCGGCGCCGGCGCGCCGTACACCATCGACGCCGCGTTCATGGATCGGGTCGCGCAGGTGGTGGGTTGGGGCCTCGCCCACGACCTCCGGATCGTCGTCACCATGCATCACTACGACGAGATCCACGGCGATCCGGCGCGGCACCGGCGCCGGCTCGCGGCGCTCTGGACGCAGATCGCCACCCGGTTCCGCGACGCGCCGGACGGCGTGTACTACGAGCTCCTGAACGAGCCGAACGGCGGACTCACGGACGCGGTCTGGAACGACGTCCTCGACGACGCGCTCCGGGCCATCCGCGCCGTCGATCCGCACCACACCGTCGTCGTGGGGTGCAACGACTGGGGCAACCCCGCCGGCCTGGACGGGCTCGTCCTCCCCGCCGAGGAGACGAACGCGATCGTCACGTTCCACTACTACGCGCCGCACCTCTTCACGTTCCAGGGGAAGGAGTGGATGGGGCCGGACTGGGCCACGACCGGCGTCACCTGGCCCGGGCCGCCCCCGGAGCCGATCACGCCGGCGGCGGGCGTCGGCGCGTGGGTGCGGGACTGGATCCAGGCGTACAACGAGGCGCCGGCGGACTCGAACCCGGCCAGCCTGGCCGTGGTGGAGCGCGAGCTCCGCGCCGCCGCCGCCTGGGGCGAGCGCATGGGCCGGCCGCTCTGGATGAGCGAGTTCACCGCGCAGGACGGCGCGGACCTCGCCTCGCGGGCCCGGTGGATCTCGGCGGTGCGGACCGAGCTCGAGCTCCTGGGCATCCCCTGGTCGTTCTGGACGCTCTGCTCCGACCCGGGGACGCGGCTCTACGAGTCATGCGAGGGTGCGTCGACGCCGGAGCTCGCCGCCGCGCTCGGGTTCGGCGGCCGCGAGTAGGCGCGCTCCACGGCGGTCGAGGCGCGGACTGCCGACCGCGTCGCGTCCCATTGCGCCCATCGATGAGCGCCCGGGCGGGCGGTGACGGAGGGCACGCCTCTTGCTCCGGGGGCGGTCATGGACGACGTCTCCGGCGGCGCCCCGGCCGCGCCCGACCTCCCCCGCGAGCGGCTGCTCGCCGCCGGCCCGCGCGCCCTCTCCGACGCGGAGCTCCTCGCGCTCGTGCGCCACGTCGCCTGGGCGGAGCGCGAGTGCTTCCACGTGATCCTGCTCGACGTCCGGGGGCGGCTCCTGCGCGCGGTGCAGATCGCAGAGGGCTCGCTCACGCAGTGCCCGGTCTCGCCGCGCGACGCGCTCCGGCCGGCGGTGCGGGAGGGGGCGCACGGGGTCGTGTTCGTGCACAACCACCCGAGCGGCGTTATGCGGACTCTCGCGTTATGCGGAGCGGTCCGCGGTTCCGGGCGCGGGCGTGAGATCCGGCCCCCGTTCGGTGCGCATAGTCCTGCCGCTGCCGAGGTCGCGTCATGAGCCGGCGGCCGGCTCTTTCGTGCCACGAGCGGATGGAGCAGCTCGGCCTCCGCGCGCTCACCGATGTGGAGCTGCTCACGATCCTGCTCGGGCCTACGGCAGGCTTGAACTCGACGCGAGACGCCGCGCAGCGGCTTCTCGACGCGGTCCCGCTGTCGCAGCTCGCCTGGGCGTCGGCGGACGAGATCCGCCAGCATCCGGGCATTGGGCCGGCGCGTGCCGCCGCGATCGCCGCCGCCTTCGAACTCGGGCGCCGGGGAGCGTGGGCGCCGCCAAAGCGTGGCGAGCGCGTGCTCGACCCTGGGCGCGTGTACGAGCTGATGCGGCCGCTCGCCCACGCGGAGCGCGAGGAGTTCCACACCGTGCTCCTCGATGTGCGGGGGCGCCTCATCAAGACGGTGAAGATCGCGGAGGGCTCCCTCACGCAGTGCCCGGTCTCGCCGCGGGACGCGCTCCGCGAGCCGGTCCGGATCGGCGCCCACGGGGTCGTCTTCGTCCACAACCACCCCAGCAGCGGCGACCCGAGCCCGAGTGCGGACGACGCCGATCTCACGGATCGGCTGCGGGCCGCCGCGGACCTCGTTGGCGTGCTGGCGCGGGACCACGTCATCGTCGCGGCGAGCGGGTACTACTCGTTCGTCGAGGCCGGGCGCTGGCGGAGGCGATCGTCCTCTAGCTCGGACAGGTCGGCCTCCGACGCACCGATGTCGCGAAGCTGACGATCCACGACCTCGACGGAAGGGCTGGCATCCTCAGGGTCCAGCTGGCGCTATGAAGCGGTGCGACGCTTCCCGACGGTCGCCGCGTGCACCCGGCGCGACACCGTGGTTCCACCTACCGGCTATCTCGGACGGCCGTTCGGGAGGAGGCGGCCGCACATCTACGCCGGTGCGGAGATCACGGCCCTCCTCGCCGCGACGAGCACGCGAACGCCCACGGGGGCCTGCGGCCATGGACTTTCCGGACGCTCTTCGGCCTCCTCCGGCGCCGCGCGCGGCGGTGTTCTTCCTGACCGAGACGCGCGGCACCCGGCTCCAGTACCAGTACGTCAACAGGGCGTTCTGCAAGCTACGGCGCGCGCTGAGGTGGAGCCAGCGCCCGCTCCCGACCGTGCACGATCTTCGCCACTCCTTCGCCGTCCGGAAGTTCGTCGAGTGGATCAAGGCCGGGAAAGATGTGGACGCCGAGACCCCAGCGCTCAGCGCGTACATGGGCCACAAGACGCCCGAGAGCACGTACTGGTATCTGTCCGCCGTCCCCGAGCTGCTGTACTTCATCACCGGCCACACCGAGCGCGCACGTCGCGCGCTCTCGCTCCTCAAGGCGTCGGCGCCTGCTGAGGTGGCACGACAAGTACGTCGCACGACACCGCGCGCAGCAAATCCCCCGCGACCGTCCCGAGGAACGCCTGCGCAAGGGCGGACCGCCCGCGCGTCCCGACCACCAGCAGATCCGCACGACGCTTCGCGAGCGTCCTTGGGATGACCTCCCTGGGAGACCCCACCCGGACGACGGGTGACCACGCCACATCCTCGCCCTTCGCCAGGCGATGGCAGATGGCCAACAGGTGCGCGATGCGCCCTATCGCCGCCTCCCGGCTCAGTCGGCGGCACTCCCTCGCCTGCTCGGCCGTCGGGTTCCAGGCGTCGAGCAGATCAGTCGAGCCGTCGTACACGTGCACGAGGGAGAGCTGCGGACGCGGAGGCGGGAAGAGCCGCAGCACGACCCCCAGCGCCTGTGGGGCCGCATCGTCCAGGTCCAGCGCGAGCAGGGGGCGGCGGTAGCGGGCGCGCGCCGGGTTGCGTACAGCCAGCACGGGGAGCTGGGATCCTCGGATGACGCGCTCCGCGGTCGAGCCGAGAAACGTGTCGCGCAGCGCGCGGGCGCCGCCGCGCCCCAGGACGACCAGGTCCGCGCGCGCGGCGCGCGCCTGCTTCGAGATCTCCTTCGCGGCGGAGCCCGTCGTCACGAGGCTCCGGAGCTGAACCTTCTCTCCCAGCGACGGCGCGATCTCCGCGGCCGTCGTCTCGAGGGTCTCCCGTGCGACCTCCTCGGCTCCCTGTCTCAGCGTCGTCCGTCGCAGCCGCGGAAGGACGTGCAGCAGCGTCAGGCGCGCATCGTCGGCGAGGGGCAGCAGCGCGGCGCGCGCGGCGACCCGCGCCGACATGGGCGAGAGGTCCAGCGCCACGAGCACCGAGCGGAGCACTGGACTCTTTACCATGTCTCATGCGGGCGTCCCCCGCCGAAACTTGGGGCATCTTCGACGCGCCGGAGACGCGGCGTTGCACCTCGCCGCGATCCATCGCCACGACGGCTCGCCGATCTCACAGGCGGGGGTCAACGCGGGTGCGACAGCGCAGCGCACGCCCCAAGAACAGAATGGTGCCGATGAGATTCCGTCATTTTCAAGGTCGCCTCGGGGGGCGACATTGAGGCGAGGCTCTCAGTGACGCGCGAACGCAGAGCACCGGCGCGCCCGGACGTCGCGTCGCGGCGGCCAGCCGCGAGCGCCCCTCCGGCGGTGCGGGAGGGAGACCGCGTGGCTCCGGTCTCGACGAGGTGGCACGCGCTCGACCCTGCGAAGGCGCTCACGGAGCTCGCGTCCACCTCCACGGGCCTGACGCCGGAGGAGGCGGCGCGGCGCCTCGCGCGGCACGGACCGAACGAGGTCGCGGCGGCGAAGCACGTCGGCGCGCTGTCGCTGCTCGCCGAGCAGTTCAAGAACGTACTCGTCGTCGTCATGCTCGTCGCCATCGGGCTCTCGGCGTTCCTCGGGCACGGGGTCGAGGCTGTCGCGATCGGCATCATCGTCCTGTTCGCGGTCGGGCTCGGGTTCGTGCAGGAGGACCGGGCGGAGCACGCGCTCGAGGCGCTGCGCCGCATGGCGGCGCCCGAGGCTACGGTGGTGCGCGATGGGGGGGAGCGGAGGATCCCGGCGCGCGAGTTGGTGCCAGGCGACGTCCTCGGCCTCCACGCGGGCGACAAGGTCGCCGCGGACGGCCGCCTGCTCGAGGCGGTGAACCTCCAGGTGGATGAGGCGCCGCTCACCGGCGGGTCCGTTCCGGTCCCGAAGCACTTGGAGGCGCTCCCGGACGAGGACCTCCCGGTCGGCGACCGAATCGACATGGTCCACGGGGGCACCAGCGTCACGTACGGCCGCGGCCGAGCCGTAATGATCGCCACCGGTCACGCGACCGAGTTCGGGCGCATCGCGAAGCTCCTCGAGAGCGTCCAGGTGGCGAGGACGCCGCTCCCGAGGCGCAGGAGGCGCACGCGGCCGCGGCGCTGGCCTCGGACGCGCACCTCGACTTCACGCCGAACGAGGGGTGGCGCGTGCGCGGCGACCCGACGGAGGGAGCGCTCCTCGTGGCCGCTAGGAAGGCGGGTCTCGACAAGGCGTCGCTCGACGAGCGCTTCCCGAGGGTGGACGAGGTCCCGTTCACCTCCGAGGCCAAGCGAATGACGACGCTCCACCGTATTCCCGACGGCACGGTGGCGTACGTAAAGGGAGCGCCGGAGGTGGTGCTCCCCGCCTGCTCGCGCGTGGTCGCGGCCGGAGGCGAGCGGGAGCTCGACGCGTCCGAGCGCGAGCGCCTCTCGGGAATCGTCGAGGCCATGGGGAGTGAGGCGCTCCGCGTCCTCGCGGTGGCTCGGATGAAGACGGACGCGGTAGCCGCGGCCGAGCGCGACCTGACGCTCGTTGGCCTCGTCGGGACGATCGATCCGCCGCGCCCCGAGGCCCGGGGGGCGGTGAAGCGCTGCGCCGAGGCGGGCGTGAACGTGGTCATGATCACCGGCGACCACCCGCTCACGGCGCGCGCCATCGCGACCGAGCTCGGCCTCGCCCGCGGCGAGGTGGTCGCCGGGCCCGAGCTCGCGCGCATGTCCGAGGCCGAGCTCGAAAGCCGCGCGCCCGACATCGCCGTGTACGCGCGCGTGTCTCCAGCGGACAAGCTGCGCATCGTCACCGCCCACCAGAAGCACGGGCACGTCGTGGCGATGACCGGCGACGGCGTGAACGACGCGCCGGCACTCAAGAAGGCGGACATCGGCATCGCCATGGGGGTGACCGGGACGGACGTCAGCAAGGAGGCCGCGGGGATGACGCTGACGGACGACGACTTCGCCTCGATCCCGTTCGGCACGTCTTCCCTGCCCGCCGTCGACTGGGTCATCGTGGGGCTCGCCGCGCTGACGGTCGTGCCGGTGCTCGAGGCGGCGAAGGTGCTCGTCCGGCGAGGCGCGCGCGGGGGCGCGCAACTCCAGGGAAGCGAGGTCTGACCGGCCGGGAGGCTCGTCGTGCAGAAGCAGCTCCATTCCATCTCGCGGCTCCGCTACGGTGCATCGTGCGCGCGCTCCTGACGGAGAAGCTCCTGGAGGTGCTGAAGGCGGTCGCGCCCCTGGTCGCCGCCGTCTGCGTGCTCCAGGTCGTTCTCGTCAAGGCGCCCGCCGCGCTGTTCCTCCAGTTCCTGGGCGGCTCGTTGCTCGCGACCGCCGGGATGGTGCTGATCTTCATCGGCGTGGACCTCGGGATCCTGCCTATGGGCCGGTTCGTGGGGGCCGAGCTGCCGAAGCGGGGTTCGCTGAAACTGATCGTCGCGGTGGGTTTCGCCGTGGGCTTCGCGACGACCGTCGCCGAGCCGGACGTGCTCGTCCTCGCCGGGCAGGTCGACGCGGCTTCCCACGGTGCGATTCGCGACTCGACGGTCACGTACGTCATCGCCCTGGGGGTCGCGCTCTTCGTCGCCCTCGCCATGCTACGCATCGTGTACGGCTGGCCGATGGCGTACTTGCTGTCGATCGCGTACGCCGCCGTTGTCGTCCTCTCCTTCTTCGCGCCGGCGGAGTTCGTCCCGCTCGCCTACGACGCCGGGAGCGTGACAACGGGGGTGCTGACCGCGCCGGTGGTGATCGCGCTCACCCTCGGTCTCGCCTCCGTCCTCGCGGGCCGGTCGGCTCTGGCGGACGGCTTCGGGATCCTGGGGTTCGCCTCCGTGGGGCCCATCATCGCGATCCTGATCATGAGCATGCTCGGACGGTGAACGATGCACGAGATCGGCGCCACGGCGACCAGCGTCCTCAAAGCGGTCCTACCGCTCACCGTGCTGTTCGCGGCGTTCCAGGTGCTGCTGCTGAAGCTCCCCCGCGCGCGAGCCAAGAACCTCTTCGTCGGAACGGCGGTGGCAGCGGTGGGCCTGTTCCTGTTCCTGCTGGGGGTGAACGTCGCGTTCCTGCCGTTCGGGCGCCTGATCGGCGAGGCCCTTGGCTCCCTGCCGCGGGGGTGGCTGATCGCCGTCGGGCTGCTCCTCGGGTTCCTCACCACGTGGGGAGAGCCGGCCGTCCGGATCCTGGCAGATCAGGTGGAGGAGGCGTCGAGCGGATCGCTCCGCGCCTCGATGGTGCTGGTCGCGATCTGCCTCGGCGTCGCGGTGTGGGTGGGCCTCGGAATGTACAGGATCGCGTACGGGACCCCGCTCCTGTACTTCGTGGCGCCCGGATATGCTCTCGCCATCGTCATGATCGCATTCAGCGACAAGGCCTTCGTCTCCATCGCCGTCGACGCGGGCGGGGTCGCCACGGGGCCGCTCGCCAACTCGTTCCTCCTTGCCCTGGCGCTTGGGGCGTCCGCGGCGATGGGCGATCAGGATCCGATCCTGAACGGCCTTGGCCTGGTCGCGTTGATCGCCCTCGCGCCCGTGATATCGGTCATGGGGTTGGGGTTCGTCTTCAGCTGGAAACAGCGTCGAAAGGACGGGTGACGATGCCCACCACCTCGCTCATCGTGACCATCGTGCGCAAGGGCTGGGGGAACGCGGTTCTGGATGCCTCGGTGAAGGCAGGCGCCCAGGGCGGAACCGTGCTCCTCGGGCGCGGCTCGGGCAGGAACGAGCAGCAGAAGATCCTCGGCATCCCCATCGAGCCCGAGAAGGAGATCCTCTTGACGGTCGCCTACTCGGATCGGGCCGAGGCGATCCTGGAGGCGATCCTCCGCGCCGGGGAACTGAACGAGGTAGGTGCCGGGCTCGCGTTCATCGTGCCCGTCGAGAAGGTGGTCGGCCTGGCCCACCTGCTCGTCCACCCTCCGAAATGAAGTTCGGGCTCCCGGCACTCGCACCGGCGCGCCACGCCGCGCGGCGTCACGGAGCTGGAGAGCGTGGTTCAGCCGGCGCGATCGCTCGGCGCCGGACTGTGCAGCACCTCGAGCTGAGGGGGGGACGAGACCTCCGCGCAGAGCAGCTCGCGGGCGGAGTCGACCGCCTCATGCGACCCCGCGAGCACGAGGACATCGCCTGGTCGGAGGACCTCGTTGGCGCTCGGAACCATCACCGATACGCCCGGACGCGAGATGACGAGTACGGTGGCGCCCGTCCGGCCGCGCACCCCCATTGCCGAGAGGCTCTGGCCTACGGCCAGGCTCCCCTCGCCAAGCCGCACCGCAGTCGGCTCGCCGATTCCCGGGAACATCGTGCGGATGTTCGCGAGCGCGTCATCACCGGTCTGCGGATGGGCGTGGTTTGGCGCGGCCTGCTTCGCGAGCGCCTCGACGATGACCTGGGCCCCGGCGCGGACGTGACCCTGGAGCTCCGCGGCGCGCCGCCAGAACCCGATGCCGAGGACCAGGATCACCGCCACGAGGAGCGCGGCCCCGGGCACGCCGGGCAGGAACGGCTGCGTGATGGCGACGATCGGCAAGAGGACGAACAGCGTCGCGCCGAGTTGCACGATGCCGAGGAGCGCCCGCCGTGGCGCCGCGGCGAGGTCGGGACGACCCGCGGCGCCCGCCGGGAGCGCGGCAGACGCGAGCGCGAGGCCGAGGCGGCGCCCGTTCCAGACGAGCCCCACGAGAAACGGCGCGCCGAGGAGCGCTGCCATCACGAAGAAGAGCCATCGCGCCAGGCTCGCGTCGAGACCGAGCCCCTCGGCAATCCAGCGCGTCCCTGAGGCCGCCCCGACCGACGCGCCGATCGCAATGGCGGTGACCGCGACGGCGTCGACGAGCACGGCGCGCACGACCGTCCGGACCTGTGCCCCGAGGGTGTGGCGAGCTGGCGAGCGCCCGAGCTGCTCCACCCAGCTTCCGTACAGTGAGACGACCGTCTGGAGCCGCGGCGGGAGCTTGCGGTCAATGAAGGCTGCCGCGGTGCTCGACCCGGCGATGAGCCAGGGCGTCGTGAGCGTCGTCACCGCGGACACCGCGACGGCAACAGGGTACAGGAAGTCGCGCGTGGCCCCGAGCGAGGTCCCGAGCGCTGCGAGGATGAAGGAGAACTCGCCGATCTGGGCGAGGCTCATTCCCGTCTGGGCGGACAGCCGGACCCCGTGGCCGGTGAGGAAGGCGCCCAGCCCGACCGCCGTGGACTTCCCGAGGACCACGAGCGCGATGAAGGCGACGACCGCGACCCAGTGGCGGGCGACGAGCGTCGGATCGATGAGGATGCCGACCGAGACGAAGAAGACCGCGGCGAACAGGTCCCGCACGGGCCGAACGATCTCCTCGACCGCGTGCGCCTCGCCGGACTCCGCCACGAGCGAGCCCGCGATGAACGCGCCGAGCGCCACCGAGTAGCCTGACGCATGCGCGAGGTAGGCGAACCCGAAACACAGGCCGAGGCTCGCCACGAGCAGCGTCTCGGGGTTGCCGCGGTGCCGCACGTAGCGGATCGTGCGAGGAACGAGGAGCATGCCCCCGGCGAGCAGGAGAGCGAGGAAGGCCCCGAGTCGACCGAGCGTCGCGCCCAGCTCGCCCGGCGAGACACCCGCGCCCGTGGCCACGGCCGTGAGGACCGCCATGAAGAGGATGGCGAGGAGATCTTCGACGAGGAGGACGCCGACCACTAGGTCGCGTAGCTGACCGCGAACGCGAAGGTCGTCGAAGGCCTTCGCGATGATCGTCGTGGAGGACATCGCGACGATCGCACCGGCAAATACGCTCTCAAGCACGGTCCAGCCGAAGGCGCGGCCCACGATGAAGCCCAGCCACACCATGATGCTCGACTGCACGACCGCGGTGATCCCTGCCGTCGGCCCCACCTGCGCGAGCTTCCGCAAGCTGAACTCGAGCCCCAGCGCGAACATGAGGAGGATGACGCCGAGCTCCGAGAGCGTCTGGACGGTGTCCCTGTCCGCGACGAGAGGGATCGGCACGTGGGGACCGACGATGAGCCCGGCGAGGATGTACCCGAGGACGACGGGCTGGCGGAGGCGCTGGAAGAGCACCGTCGTGACGGCCGCGACGCCCAGGACGATGGTGAGAGCGAGGAGGAAGTGGTGGGCGCCCTGCATGTCTACGGACTTAGCACGCGTGCGGGCGCCTGGCCTCCTTCAATCGCGCCCAGAGGCACGGTGGCCGAGGCCGGGCGATTGACCAGGGATCCCGCTCTGGGCGTCTCCTCCCGCGACGTGCGAGATGACTGCCATGAGCGCCCCCGACCGACCCAAGTCCGACTCGATGGACCATGATGCACGCCTGGCTACAGCTTCGTCGAGGCGGGGCGCCGGAGGAGGTGAGGGTGCGGCTCCGGCCCGGGGGCTGCGAGGAGCCGCAGCGCGCCGGCGGGCCTCGGGCTGTTGGTGGGGATGTCGTAGGTGATCGTGGCGCCGAACGCCTCGGGGGCCTGCGGATCGATCCGCACCTTGTCGAAGACGAGGACCCGGGTCCCGAGCTGGAAGCTCTCGCGGATGTCGTGGGTGATCATGAACACCGTCATGCGGTGCTGCGCCCAGAGCGTCTTGATGAGCGCGTGCATGTCCGCGGTGGTCCCCGGGTCGAGCGCGCCGAACGGCTCGTCGAGCAGGAGGATCCGCGGCGCGCAGATGACGGACTGGGCGATCGAGGCCCGCTGCTGCATCCCGCCGGAGAGCTGGGCGGGGTACCGCGCCCGCGCCTCCCAGAGCCCCACCGCGTGGAGCATGTCCCGGACCTGCTCGCGCGCGGCGCGGCGGCGCGCGCCCCAGAGGCGGCCGAGCACCGGCGCGGCGCGGAGCTCGAGCCCGAGGAGCAGGTTCTCCTCCACGGTCAGGTGCGGGAACAGGGAGTAGCGCTGGAACACGATCCCGCGGTCCGGGCCCGGCTCGTCCGGGAGGGGCGCGCCGTCCACGAGGAACGTGCCGCGCGTGGGCCGCTCGACTCCCAGGAGCATGCGGAGGAACGTGGTCTTCCCGCACCCCGAGGCGCCGACGATCGTGACGAACTCGCCCTCCTGGACCTCCAGGTTCACCCGCTCCAGCACCACCTGGCGTCCGTACTCCTTCCAGAGGTGGTTCACCGAGACGAGCGCCACGGTCACCCTCCTGGCTCGGCCCACGCGAACGCCCGCGCGCGGAAGCGGCGCAGCCCGGCGTCCATGGCGAAGGCGAGCAGCGTGATCCAGGCCACGTACGGCAGGATGACCTCCATCGACATGTACCGGCGCACGAGGAAGATGCGGTAGCCGAGGCCCTCGGTCGAGGCGATCGCCTCGGCGGCGATGAGGAAGAGCCAGGCCGATCCGAGCGTCAGGCGGAGCGCGTCGACGAGGCGCGGCCAGAGCTGCGGCAGGACCACCCGGACGACGAGCTGCAAGGTCGAGGCGCCGAGCGTCTGCGCCTTGACGAGCTGCTCCGCCGGCAGCTCCTGGGCGCGGAGGGCGAGGTCCCGCACCAGGACGGGCGCGACGCCGATCACCATGAGGGCCACCTTGGCCGCCTCGCCCAGCCCGAAGACGATGAAGAGGATCGGGAGCACCGCCAGCGGCGGCACCATCGAGAACGCGGCCACGAAGGGCGACAGCGCGGCGCGCGCGTAGGGCACGATGCCGAGCGCCAGCCCGAGGGCGAGCCCGCACGCGGCGCTCAGGGCGAGCGCCAGCCCGAGGCGGCGCAGGCTGGCCCAGGTGTCGGCCCAGAGCAGGACCGCGCCGGTGCGGGCGTCCTCCTCGACCGCGAGCCGGTGGATCGCCGCGGCGTAGCTGCCGGGGGCGGGCAGGAGCTTGTCGTCCGGGTTCGCCCGCAGGCGCGCGCCCGAGGCGGCGAGGTACGTCGCCACGACGAGCACGAACGGGAGGAGCCCGAGCGAGAGGCTCCCGAACCGATCCGGGCGGCGGTTGACGAGCCTGCGCACGCGCCCTCTCAGAGCTTTCCGTCCGCCGCCAGGCGGGTGAACGAGGGGTCGAACCGGAGCTTCACGTTCGCCGCGTTGCCGAGGGGCTTCGCCTTCGGGAACGCGATCCCGACGGCGTCGACGGTCTTCGCCCCCTCGCCGAGGAGCCCGTGCGCGAAGGAGAACTTCCGGACCTGGTCCATCGTCGCCACGAGGTTCGGGCTCTCGAAGAAGGCGAGCGCCTCGGCGGGCTTCGCGAAGAGCCGGGTGGTGGAGAGCTGCTCCTCGAACCCTGCCAGATCGGTGCCCGAGGCCCTGGCCATCGCCGCCTTCGCGGCCTGCGCCGGCGCGCCGCCGCCCGTCAGGACCCCGAGCGTCTCGTACCAGGCGCCGACGAGCGCCTTCCCGAGCGCGGGGTGCTCCTTCAGGACCTCGGTCTTCACCACCATGAGGTCGATGATCTCGCCCGGGATCTTGCTGGAGTCGAAGACGAGCTGGGCGTCCTTGGCCTTCAGGATCTCGGAGAGCTGCGGCTTCCAGGTGACGGTGGCCGTCGTGGAGGGCGCGCCGAAGGCGGCGACGATGTCGGCGTCGGAGGTGTTCACGACCTTCACGTCGCGCTCGGTGAGCCCTGCGGCGGCGAGCCCGCGCGCGAGCAGGTAGTGGGAGACCGACAGCTCGACGAGGTGGATGGACTGTCCCTTCAGGTCGGCGAGCTTCTTCCCCTTGGCCTTCAGCACCACGCCGTCGTTGCCGTTGGAGAAGTCCCCGACGATCAAGGCGGTCGAGTCCACGCCGCCCGCCGCGGGGATCGTGAGCGCGTCCATGTTTGTCATGACGCAGCCGTCGAACTTTCCGGCGGTGAACTGGTTGATCGACTCGACGTAGTCGTTGATCTGCGTGAGCTCGATCTCGATGCCGTACCGGTCCGCCCACTTCTTCAGGATGCCGCTCTCTGCGGCGTAGTCCCACGGCATCCACCCGACGTAGATGCTCCAGGCGACGTGGAACTGCTTCCGCGGCGCGGCGGCGCCGTGCGCGGGCGCGGCCAGCGCGAAGAGCGCTGCGCCTGCGAGCGCGAGGAGCGAGGACTTGCGGGTACGCATTCGATGGTCTCCTGTTCGTGCTGCACGTGGGCGTCGCGGGCCCAGGCTGCAACGCGCGTACCGCGGCGGCGGCGCCGCGCCGGACGCCCGGACCGAGCGCTCCGGCGGGCGCCGCTGCTCGGAGAGGGAGCGGCCGCAGCCTCGGTTCCGGTCACCGCGCCGCCCGGCGCTCCCGGAACTCCGGCAGGGAGCCCTCCGCGCGCACCGGACCGCTGGTGCACCGCTTGCAGTCCGCCGGGGCATGACCGCGACCCGCTTCGATCCCGCGCTGGTCCTGTGGCAGGAGGGCGTTCCCGGGGGTGCCCACTGGTCGGGAGTCCTCCGGCGCGGCGTCACCCTCCGTGTCACCGCCCGCGCCGACGGGGCCAACGTCTCCATCCTCTTCTACAACTCCCAGTCGCTGGTCGAGCGCTACAACATGGCCGACACGCTCAAGGCGCAGCACGTCGCGCGGCTGACCGTGGGGAACGTCTGCTACTCCGACATGGGGCGGATCCTGTGCTCGATCACCGAGGACACCGCGGGGTGGAACGACCCGCTCTGCGGCGTCTCCGATCGGGCGCTGGTCGAGGCGAAGTACGGCGTGGCCCGCTACCAGGAGCACCGGAACGCGTACCACCGGAACGGCCGCGACGGCCTCGTGAACGAGGTGGGGAAGTGGGGGCTCGCCGCCCGGGACGTGGTCGAGCCGGTGAACCTCTTCAGCAAGGTGACCGCCGGCGAGGACGGCGCGCTCGTGTTCCATCCCCGCCATGCGCGCGAGGGGGACCACGTCGATCTGCGGTTCGAGCTCGACAGCCTCGTCGCCCTCACCACCTGCCAGCACCCGCTCGATCCCGATCCCGAGTACCGCCCGCGCCCCGTCCTGCTCACGGCGTGGCGGTCGGGCCCGGCCCGCGCCGACGATCCGTGCCGGCACTCCTGCCCGGAGAACGGCCGCGGGTTCCACAACACCGAGGTCTTCGCCTGCGAGGGGGCGCTCCGATGACCGCGGCCCTCGTCGAGAGCCCCTTCGATCCCGCGACGGCCGTCCACGACGAGGTGCTCCCCGCGGGCGAGCCCTGGGTCC
The DNA here is from genome assembly GCA_023411405.1 of Pseudomonadota bacterium. GTDB lineage: Bacteria > Myxococcota > Myxococcia > Myxococcales > Anaeromyxobacteraceae > Anaeromyxobacter. The sequence goes on from JAEYOU010000062.1 coordinate 22,081, forward strand.
ACGTCGTCCGCGCGGGCCAGCGCCTCCGGATCGTCGACCTGAAGGGCAACCAGGCGGTGGACACGCTCTTCTACGCCGCCGCCGATCCCGCGGAGCGGTACAGCGCGAGCGACACCATCCGCGCGCAGGGCAACCTGTACCTCACCACCGGAACGCGGCTGCGCTCCACCGCGGGCCGGACGCTGCTCACGATCGTCGCCGACACCTGCGGCAGGCACGACACGCTCGGCGGCGCGTGCTCCGCCGAGAGCAACACGGTGCGGTACGCCCTCGAGAAGCGGTTCATGCACGCCTGCCGCGACTCCTTCCTGCTCGGCATCGCGCGGTCCGGCGTCGCCCTCTCGAAGCGCGACCTCGCGAGCAACATCAACTTCTTCATGAACGTGCCGGTCACGCCGGAGGGGAAGCTCACGTTCGAGGACGGGATCTCGGGCGCGGGCCGGTACGTGGAGCTGCGCGCCGAGGTGGACGTCCTCGTGCTCGTCTCGAACTGCCCCCAGCTCAACAACCCGTGCAACGGCTACGACCCCACGCCGGTGCAGCTCCTCGTGTGGGATCCGCCGGCCTGACGGCGACCCGAAGGGCCAGATCGTGTTCCAGAAGGTGCTCATCGCGAACCGCGGCGCCATCGCGTGCCGCATCCTGCGGACCCTCCGGCGCATGGGCGTCGGGGCGGTGGCGGTGTACTCCGAGGCCGACCGGCACGCGCCGCACGTCGTCCAGGCCGACGAGGCGTTCCCGATCGGCCCCGCCCCCGCCCAGGAGAGCTACCTCCGCCCGGAGCGGATCCTCGAGGCCGCCCGCCGCGCCGGCGCGCAGGCGATCCACCCGGGGTACGGGTTCCTCTCCGAGAACGCCGCGTTCGCCGAGGCCTGCGAGGCGGCGGGGCTGGCGTTCGTGGGTCCCACGCCCGCGCAGCTCCGCGACTTCGGCCTGAAGCACACCGCCCGCGCGCTCGCGGCGGCGAGCGGACTCCCGCTCCTCCCCGGGACCGGCCTGCTGTCCGACGTGGACGAGGCGCGCGCCGAGGCGGCGCGGATCGGCTACCCGGTGATGCTGAAGAGCACCGCCGGTGGGGGCGGGATCGGCATGCAGGTCTGCCGGACCGAGGCGGAGCTCGCGCAGGCGCTCCGGTCGGTGGAGCGGCTCGCGCGCAGCGCCTTCGGGCAGGGGGGCGTCTTCCTGGAGAAGTACGTCGAGCGGGCGCGCCACCTCGAGGTGCAGCTCTTCGGCGACGGCGCCGGGGAGGTGGTCGCCCTCGGGGAGCGCGACTGCTCCGTGCAGCGGCGCAACCAGAAGGTCGTCGAGGAGACCCCGGCGCCTGGGCTCTCCCCGGCGGTCCGGGCCCGCCTGCTCGCCGGCGCGGCGCGGCTCGGCGCGGCGGTCCGGTACCGATCCGCCGGGACGGTCGAGTTCGTCGCCGACGCCGACGGCGGGGAGGTGTATTTCCTCGAGGTGAATACGCGGCTCCAGGTCGAGCACGGGGTCACGGAGGCGGTGACGGGGATCGATCTCGTCGAGTGGATGGTCCGCCTCGCCGCCGGCGAGCCGATCCCGCTGGACGCTGCGCGGCGCGCTCCCCGCGGCCACGCCATCCAGGCCCGCCTCTACGCCGAGGACGCCGGCCGTGGCTTCCAGCCCTCGAGCGGCCTGCTCACGGAGGTCCGGCTCCCGGAGGACGTGCGGGTGGACGCCTGGATCGAGACCGGCACCGAGGTCCCCGCCTGGTACGACCCCATGCTCGCGAAGGTCATCGCCCACGGCGCGACGCGGGAGGAGGCCCGGGCGCGCCTCGCCGCGGCGCTCGGCGAGACGCAGCTCCACGGGATCGAGACCAACCTGCCGTACCTGCGCCACGTGCTCGATCACGAGGTCTTCCGCGAGGGGAGGCAGACCACCCGCTGGCTCGCGGGGCTCGCGTGGCGCCCGCTCGCGGTGGAGGTGGTGCAGCCCGGCACCCACACGACCGTGCAGGACTGGCCGGGGCGCGTCGGCCACTGGGACGTCGGGGTGCCACCCTCCGGGCCGATGGACGCGCTGGCGTTCCGGATCGTGAACCGGATCGTCGGGAACGCGGAGGGCGCGGCGGGCCTCGAGCTCACCGTGACCGGGCCCACCCTCGCGTTCCACGCCGACGCGGTCGTCGCGCTCGGCGGCGCCCGCATGAAGGGGGATCTCGACGGCGCGCCGGTGCCCTGGTGGACGCCGGTCGCGGTCCGGGCCGGGTCGGTCCTCCGGCTGCGCGGGATCGAGGGGGCGGGCCAGCGCGCCTACCTGGCCGTCCGGGGCGGCCTGGACGTCCCCGCCTACATGGGGAGCCGATCGACGTTCACGCTGGGGCAGTTCGGCGGGCACGGCGGGCGGGCCCTCCGGGTGGGCGACGTGCTGCGCCTGCACCAGGCGGGCGCGGATCTCGACGGCTGCCGCGCCCCCGATCCGGCGCTCGTCCCGAGCTACTCCCACGCCTGGGAGCTCGACGTCACCTACGGCCCGCACGGCGCGCCGGACTTCTTCACCGACGAGGGCGTCCGCGAGCTCCTCGCCGCCGAGTGGGAGGTGCACTACAACTCGAGCCGCACCGGCGTGCGGCTCATCGGCCCGGCGCCGCGCTGGGCGCGCGCCGACGGCGGCGAGGCGGGCCTCCACCCCTCGAACCTCCACGACAACGCCTACGCGATCGGCACGCTCGACTTCACGGGCGACATGCCGATCCTCCTCGGCCCCGACGGCCCGAGCCTGGGCGGGTTCGTGTGCCCGGCCACGGTGATCCGCGCCGATCTGTGGAAGGT
>JAEYOU010000113.1 GCA_023411405.1 Pseudomonadota bacterium
GCCCTGCCCTCCCGATGGCCGCCGCGAACGCCCTCCGCTCCCCCGGCTCCCGCGCCATCACCCCCGCCCAGCCCTCGGCGTGCGCGCGCGCCTGGGTCCGTCGCTCGCCGCGCACGGTGAGGCACAGGTGCTCCGCCTCGAGCACGCAGCCGGCGCCGCGCGCGCCGAGGTGCTCGACCAGCGCCGCGGCGATCTGCTCCGCGAGGTCCTCCTGGAGCACGAGCCGGTGCGCGAGCGCGTCGACGAGCTGGACGAGCTGACCGAAGCCGACGAGCTTGCCGGCCGGCAGGTAGCCGACGTGGGCCACGCCCCGCGACGGCAGGAGGTGGTGCGGGCAGACCGAGTGATACTCGATGCGGGTGAGCGCGACGAGCGCGCGCGCCTCGCTCCTCGACGCCGGCGCCAGGATCGCGGCGGGCTCGTGGCCGTAGCCGTCGAGCAGCTCCTCCACCCACGCCTGCGCGACGCGGGCGGGTGTCCCCGCCAGCTCGCCCGACCCGCGCACCTCCGCGGGCAGCCCCAGCGCGTCGAGGAACCGCGCGACCGCACCGGCGAGCGCGGCCGGCCTCTCCGCCGGTGGGCGTGCCCTAGTTCGAGCGGCCACCAGGCCCTCGGTACGTCACGCACGAGTCGGGGATCTCGTAGAGGCGCACCTCGCAGAGCCCGGGCACGTGCGGCTCGAGGACCTCCCAGATCCACCGGGCGATGTTCTCGGCGGTGGGGTTCTCGAGGACGTCGTTCAGGTCGCGGTGGTCCGCGCGCGCGAGGACGTGCTCCTGGACCGCCTGCTTCACCAGGCCGAAGTCGATGATCATGCCGGTTCGTGGATCGACCTCCCCCTCGAGGCCGATGAAGAACCGGTAGTTGTGCCCGTGCTGGCGGAAGCAGGGGCCGTCGTAGCGGGGCAGCCGGTGCGCGGCGGCGAAGTAGAACTCGACGTCCAGGCGCATACGCCGGCGATCGGTGTAGTCGATGGCGGCCATGCGCCCCTTATAGCTCCAGGAAGACCTCTCCGCCCTCCACGGTGACGTCGTACGTGCGGACGGAGACGCCGGGGAACTCCGGGCAGCTCCCGTCGGAGAGCCGGAAGGGCCAGGCGTGGAGCGGGCACCAGACGATCCCGGCCCGCACCTCCCCGAACGCCAGGCTCGCGCCGCGGTGCGGACACACGGCGTCGAGCGCGCGCAGGCGGTCGCCGTCGCGGAAGAGCGCGACCTCGCGGCCGTCCGGGAGCTCGAACAGCGCCCCCCCCTCGGGCGGGAGCTCGTCCAGGCGTGCCAGCCGATGGTTCATGCCGCGCTTGTAAGCAGAGCGAGGGCGACGCATGTTGCGACGCGTCGTGTCATTCGGGTTCCCCACCCGGTGGGGGCCCGTTGGGGCACTACAGACCACCCGGGACCGTAACTCTTCGTGTACCTGGGCGTCATCTGGATCGGGGGAAGGGTGTGACCATGCGCACCGTACTCGTGGAGTCTGATCCCCAGCGCCGGGCGGAGCTGGGGCGCATCCTGGAATCGGCTGGCCAGGCAGTGGCGCTCGCGCCGGATCTGGCGGGAGCGTACGTCGAGGCGCTCGCGGGTGAGGAGCTGCGGGCCTCGGGCAAGCGGGGACGACCGAGCCTGGCCGAGTTGGACCGCCGCTACGCGCGCGAGATCCTGCAGCAGACGGGCGGGAACAAGACGCGGGCAGCGGAGATCCTCGCGATCGACCGCAAGACGCTCTACCGGCTCATCGGCGAGGGCCCAGCGCACCGGCACGAGGCTGGTGAGCCCGAGAACGTCGCCGCGCCGATGCAGGCGAGCCCGCGCAACGTCTGAGCGCGGGGCGGCTCGAGGCGGCCGAGAGAGGCACGCGCTGCGACGGCGTCACTCGCCGGGGTTGCCCGGCGGCGGCGTCGTCGCCCCAGCGGCGGCGGCGGTGTTGAGCGCGTTCTTCAGGACCTGACTGGGGCGGAACGTCAGGACGCGGCGAGCGCTGATCTCGATCTCCTCGCCCGTCTGCGGGTTTCGCCCCACGCGAGACTTCTTGTCTCGGATGATGAAGTTCCCGAAGCCGCTGATCTTGATCTTCTCTCCGCGCTCGAGCGTCTCCTTGATGGTGTCGAACACCATCTCGACGACCTCGGCCGCCTCCTTCTTGGAGAAGCCCACCTTCTCGTAGACGCTCTCGATGATGTCGGCCTTGGTCACGGTCGCTCTCCGATCGGCGCGGCTAAGTGTTGAATTCCGTAGCGTAATTCTCCGGTGGTGTCAATTGCTCGGGCTCCGCCCTCGCCCCGTCGGCGGGCAGAGCCCGCCTCCTCCGCCGAATGCGCGCGGCTACCCCCCGTGAACGAGCCCGAGCCCGAGCCCGCAGGACTCACGGGCGCGCTCCGTCGCCGTCATCGACCTTCCCGAGCTCCTCCTTGGCACGCTCGCGCGCAGCGCGGGTCCGCTCGGCGGCCTCGTCGAGGATCCGCTCCGCCTCGGGGGGCGCAGGCGCCGACACGACGGCCCCCGCGGGCTCCCGCCCGACCCCTGCGGTGCGTGCGAGGACGATCGTGCTGGCTGCGACGGCGAGGACCGAGAGACAGAGCGCGGCGATCGCGATCGCCCGCCGCGCTCCGCTCCTCACGGCGCGGAGGGAGAGTCCGGCGGACGCGAGGCCGACGGCGAGCCCGAACGGGGCCGCGATGGGGTTCCAGGAGGCGAGCGCGGCGGCGATCGCGAACCCGACCGCCGGGAAGGCAAGCCTGCCGGCCCGCTTGCCTTCTGCGCCCACGCCCTAGCCTCGCAGCTCCGCGCCGACCCGCTTCGCCAGCCGCTCCAGGATGCGCTTGTGGGCGGCGTCGGCGTCGGCGTCGGTGAGGGTCCGGTCCGGCGCGCGGTAGCGGATGGCGAGGGCCAGGTTCTTCCTGCCCGCGGCGAGCGGCGCGCCGCGGTAGACGTCGAACAGCGTCACGTCCTCGACCAGCGGCTCCTCGCGGACGACCGCCTCGACGGACGCCGCGGTCACGCCCTCCTCCACGACGACGGCGAGATCCCGGAGGACGGCGGGGAGGTGCGGGATGGGGCGGTACTGCGGAACGAGCTTCGCGGCGCGGAGGAGCGCGTCCAGGTGGAGCTCGAAGGCGTAGACGCCGCGCGGGAGCTCGAAGGCGGCGGCGACCTTCGGGTGAAGCTCGCCGACGTCGCCCAGCACCTCGTCCACGCCGTCGCGCGACGAGGCAGGGAGGACGAGCGCCGCCGACTGGCGCGGGTGGAGCCACCCCTCGCCGGGAGCCCGCCACGAGGCGCCGCCGATCCCGAGCGCCTCGAGCACGCCCTCGACGGCCGCCTTGGCGTCGTAGAAGTCCAGCGGGTCGCCGCCGACCGCCCAGCCGACCGGGTGACGCCGGCCGAGGAGGACGCCGGAGACCTGGAGCGACTCCGAGGACGGTTGCTTCTCGGGCGAGGGATTCGGGTGGTAGGTGCGCGCGAGCTCGTACAGCCGCACGTCGTCCACGCGCTGCCGCCGGTTGAGGACGGCGTTCTTGAGGAGCGAGGGGACGAGCTTCGTGCGCATCACCGCGAGGTCGGCGCTGATCGGGTTCTTGAGCGCGACCCCGAGGGCCCTGCCCTTCCCGTCACCGGTGACGACCGTGTACGCGAACGGCTCGAGGTCTCGCGTCGCCACGAAGCTGAAGTTGACGGCCTCGCTGAACCCCGCAGCCTCGAGCGCGGCGCGGATCCGGCCGACGGCGCGGGCCTCGTCCGGCGCGGCCGGCGTGTCCACGGCGTTGGGCGGGAGCGTCTCGGGGATGGCGTCGTAGCCCTTCGTGCGGACGAGCTCCTCGACGAGGTCCTCCTCGATCGACACGTCCACCCGCCAGGTCGGCACGGTCCAGGTCGCGCCCTCGGCGTCGGCGCCGCGCGGATCGAACCCGAGCCCGCGCAGGATCTGCTCGGTCTCGGCGCGCGAGACGTCCATCCCGAGCACCTCGGCCGGACGGTGCCACCGGAGGCGGACCTCGGGGGCGCGGACGGGGCGCGGGTGCGCATCGACGATCCCCGGCCGGACCTTCCCGCCGGCGAGCTCGGCGATGAGCGCTGCGCAGCGATCGAGCGCCGGGATCACCATCCCGGGGTCGGCGCCGCGCTCGAAGCGGTAGGAGGCCTCGGTCTTGAGCCCGTGGCGCCGGGAGGTGCGGCGCACGGTCGAGGGCTGGAACCAGGCGGACTCGAGGAGGACGCGGGTGGTCCCGGCGGAGATCTCGGAGTCCCCTCCCCCCATCACGCCGGCCAGCGCGCTCCCGCGCTCGCGATCGGCGATGAGGAGGTCGTCCGGGTCGAGCGCGCGATCCTTCCCGTCGAGCGTGGTGAGGTGCTCGCGCGCGCGCGCGGTGCGGACCACGATCTCGCGGCCGGCGACCTTCTCGAGGTCGAACGCGTGGAGCGGGTGGCCGAGCTCGAGGAGGACGAGGTTCGTCGCGTCCACCACGTTGGAGATCGAGCGGATGCCGAGCGACTCGAGCCGGCGGGCGAGCCAGAGCGGGGACGGCCCGATCTGGACGCCCTCGACGACGCGCGCCGCGTAGCGGGCGCACTTGTCGGGGCTCTCGATCGTGACCTTCACGGCCTCGCCCGCGGGCGGGCCTGCCTCGGCGAGCTTCGCGTCGGGCGGGCGGACGGTCCGGCCGAGCAGCGCCGCCAGCTCGCGCGCGATGCCGAGGTGCGAGAGCGCGTCGGGGCGGTTCGGGGTGACGTTCACCTCGAGCAGCACGTCGTCGAGGCCCAGCGCCGCCGCGATGGGCGTGCCGGGCGCGACCTCGCGGGGGAGGATGAGCAGCCCGCTCGCGTCCTCGGCGATCCCGAGCTCGCGCGCGCTGCAGAGCATCCCGGAGGACTCGACGCCGCGGAGCTTCGCCTTCTCGATCTTCGCGCCGCCGGGGAGGACCGACCCCACGGTGGCGAGCGGCACGACGTCGCCCACCTGGTAGTTCTTGGCGCCGCAGACGACCTGGAGCGGCTCGCCCTTTCCCGTCTCGACGCGGGTGACGGAGAGCTTCTCGGCGTTGGGGTGCTTCTCCGAGGCGACGATGCGCGCGGCGACCACGCCCTCGAGCCCCTTCCCCAGCCGCTCGATCGCCTCGACCTCGAGGCCGACGGCGGTGAGGCGGCGAGCCACTTCTTCCGGCGCCGGGAGCTCGCCCAGGAGCTCGGAGAGCCATTTCAAGGAGACGCGCATGGGTGCCTAGAACTGCTCGAGGAAGCGGAGGTCGTTCTCGAAGTAGAGCCGGAGATCGTCGATCCCGTACCGCAGCATGGCCAGGCGCTCGACGCCCATGCCGAACGCGAAGCCGGTGTTCCGCTTCGGGTCGATGCCGCCGTTCTCGAGGACCTTCGGGTGGACCATGCCGGCCCCGAGCACCTCGAGCCAGCCGGTCTCCTTGCACGTCCCACAGCGTTTCGTCGTACCGGGGGGATGAGGCCCCCCCGGACCCCCCGCTGGGATCCGACCCGTGCCGCCGCAGATGGAGCACGAGACGTCCACCTCGGCGCCGGGCTCGACGAACGGGAAGTAGCTCGGGCGGAACCGCGTCCTCGTCCCCGGCCCGAAGTAGGCGCGGGCGAACGCGGCGAGCGTCCCCTTGAGATCGGCGAAGGTGATCCCCTCCGCCACGCACAACCCCTCGACCTGGTGGAACATCGGCGAGTGGGTCTGGTCGTAGTCCGAGCGGTAGACGCGGCCGGGGCAGATGATCCGCACCGGCGGCGCGCCGAGCCGGAGCATCGCCCGGATCTGCACCGGCGAGGTGTGCGTACGCAGGAGCACGCTCCCCGGCTTCACCCCGTCACGGAGCGTGGACTCCTGGACGTAGAAGGTGTCCTGCATGTCCCTGGCCGGGTGGTCGGCCGGGATGTTGAGCGCCTCGAAGTTGTAGGCGTCGAGCTCGATCTCCGGGCCGCTCGCCACCTCGTAGCCGAGGCGGGCGAAGATGGCGGTGATCTCCTCGGTGGCGCGGGTGATCGGATGCCGGTGGCCGCGCGGGACGAGCGCCCGCGCGGGCGCGGTCACGTCGATCGGCCGGCCGGCGAGCTCGGCCTGGAGCGCCAGCTCCTCGAGCTTGCTGCGACCCTGGTCGAGCAGCTTCTCCACCTCGTCGCGGACCCGGTTCGCGACCTCGCCCACCTTCGGGCGAAGCTCCGCCGCGAGCTGCCCCATCCCGCGGAGCACCTGCGAGAGCTCGCCCTTCTTGCCGAGGAAGCGGACCCGGAGCTCCTCGAGCCCCTTCTCATCCGCGGCCGCACCGACGGCGTCGCGGGCGCTCCGGGCGAGCGCCTCCAGCTGCGAGAGCAGATCCGCCACGCCCCCGCCCTAGGCCTGCGCGGCCTTCACGACCGCCGCGAAGTCGCCGGGGACGGAGAGCGCCAGATCGGCCAGGATCTTCCGGTCGAGCGCCACGCCGGCCTTCTTCATCGCCGCCGTGAGCCGCGAGTAGGTCGTGCCGTTGAGCCGCGCGGCCGCGTTGATGCGGGTGATCCAGAGCGCGCGGAAGTTGCGGCGCTTCAGCCGGCGGTCGCGGGTCGAGTAGTTGAGGGCGCGCTCCACCGCCTGATTGGCGCGCTTGTAGCAGTTCTTCCTGCGACCGCGGAAGCCCTTGGCGAGCTTCAGGACGCGGTTGCGACGGCGGCGGGCCTTGAACCCCTTCTTGACGCGCATCTTCGTTCTCCGTGCCGGCGGGAGGCGCCGCGCTCGTCACTCAGCGTGACGACACGAACGCGCTTCGACCCCGCTTGGGCGTTCTCGCTCGCGATCCTCGCGAGCAGTGTTCGCTTCTCCGCTCACCCTGAGCCCGTCGACGGGCCTGGTCCCTACCGGGCGTACGGGAAGCACTCCATGATCTTCTTCTGATCCATCGGGGCCAGGTGATCCGTGCCCTTGAGATGGCGCTTCTGCTTCTTCGTCTTCCCGAACGTCGCCAGGTGGCGGACGCCGGCGCGGCGGAACTTCACCTTGCCGGACTTCTTCACGTCGAACCGCTTCTTGGCGCCGCTCTTCGTCTTCAGCTTGGGCATCTTCGTTCTTCCTCGTCGTTCTGCGGTGTCCGGTGGACCCTACCGCGGTCCGGAGCTCGTCGGCGCCGGCGCGGGGGATGGGGCGGACTGAGGCGGCGCGGCCTGCGGGGCCGGGGCGGCGGCGGCGTCAGCCGGGGCAGCGG
>JAEYOU010000193.1 GCA_023411405.1 Pseudomonadota bacterium
CCGCACGCCGGGACGGAGCTGGACGAGCACGCCCCGTTGACGATCGTCTGGCCAGAGGGGCAGCAGTAGATCCGCGTGCTCCCGCTCATGCACGCCGATGACCCGGGGATGGACCCCGCGGAGCAGAAGAGCCCCGTCCCGCACGCCGGGACGGAGCTGGACGAGCACGCGCCGTTGACGATCGTCTGGCCCGAGGGGCAGCAGTAGATCCGCGTGCTCCCGCTCATGCACGCCGATGACCCGGGGATGGAGCCCGCGGAGCAGAAGAACCCCGTCCCGCACGCCGGGACGGAGGTCGACGAGCACGCGCCGTTGACGATCGTCTGGCCCGACGGGCAGCAGTAGATCCGCGTGCTTCCGCTCATGCACGCCGATGACCCGGGGATGGACCCCGCGGAGCAGAAGAGCCCGGTGCCGCACGCCGGGACGGAGCTGGACGAGCACGCCCCGTTCACGATCGTCTGGCCCGACGGGCAGCAGTAGATCTGCGTGCTTCCGCTCATGCAGGCCGACGCGCCGGGGATCGGACCCGCTGCGCAGAAGAGGCCGGTCCCGCAGGCCGACACCGCCGCCTCGACGTCGCTCTCGGGGTACGCCCCGGTCCCGGACTCTTCGCCGCCGCCGCACGCGGCGAACAGGATCAGCCAGGGCGCGAGTACGAGGGCTCCTGCCAGGGATCGACGACGTGCCATCGGCGGCCTCGAACGAGAGAGGAGGAGGGCAGCGAGGAGCGCACGCTCCATCGCCACAGGACGCCTTCCACGAGCGACACACGGCGCGAGGACCGAGCCTCGTTGGCTTGCGGTCTCCGTGACGCCGCCGTTGCCAGCACGATCGACGTCGAGGACACGCTACACGAGTCATTTCACCTTGGGTCCAGGAAAGGCAGACCGCGCCCACCCGGGCTCCCGCCAAGGGTTCCTCGCGGATGCCGCTCGGGGTCGTCGGGAGAATTCTTCACGACGCGTGTTTGCTGCCGGGTGAAACGTTTCGACGGCGCGACCCGGAGGTGCACCAGCCACCAGCCAGTATGGCTGTCGTTCACGGCAGTTGACGGCGACCAGCCGGTCGAGAAACGCCAGGTACAGTACCCCGTTCTCGGAGACCGCAACGAGCCCGCAGCTGGATAGCTCCACGCCGGCAGGTGGGTGGACAGGTTCACGGCGTAGATGCGCGTCTGGCCCTTCAGGAATGCACAGTTTCCGACGACGACCACCTGGCCCAGGGCCCCGACGCGGGCGCACCGGGGGCTCGGACGAGTTCCACGACCAGAGCAGCAGCCGCCCTGGGCTCGGCGATGTAACCGCTCGAGCCGCGCAACGTGGTGTTCGGCTCGTCAGCTCCGTCGACGACGCCAGGGTGATCGGCCATCAAGGACTCCGGGTCGGGTCTTCGTCCTTTGAGTCGTCTAGCGCTGCGCCCGAGGCACCTGCAGGAAGCGCTCCTGTAGCTCGCGGCACTCCGGGAACGGCCTCTCCGAGGGGCCGCAGATGTTCACACCGCTCCCACATCCGTTGATGTCGCCCAATCGACAACCGCGGAGCAGGTAGTCGATCGCCTCACGAGGCTTCTCGTACCGGTACAATAGCCCGAGCAGGACGCACGAACCCGCATCCTTTGCTTCACACCCCTTTCTCAGGTACGCCCTTCGACGCTTCTTGGGCTCCGGAAGCTCGTCCATCGCCGTGAACTCCGCTCTCTTGGCGCACGCAACGCCGACCTCCCTCTCACAAAGCGCATCCACGAGGCGCATTGCGTCACCCGGTTCGAGCGACACGCCGTCGCCCAGCCACATCTGATTCGCGAGCCGGGTGCACGAGACAGCGCTCCCACCCAAACACGCCACCTCGTTCAGGGCCGCGCCACGTGGAGGATCACCAGCGCCAAAACCCCAATGGACGAGGCCGGCAGCATCGCCGCACGCTTGCGCAGTGCCACTCGAGCACGACCTCTCGAACAGGCGAACGGCTTCGACGGTGTCACCCGAGCGCGCGTGAAGGAATGCCAGGGCCCGACATCCCCGACCACTCCCCAGATCGCAGGCCCGCCTGAAGAGCTCGGCGGCATGGTCCTCGTCAGGGCGAGCACCCTGCCCGAGGAGATACGCGCCCCCTGCCGAGAAGCAGGCCTCGGGGCTACCGCCCCTGCACTCTACTTCCGCTTGATCGGGCGCGTTCGACACTTCATCGACATCCTTGAGCTCGCGGGTCCTGAGCAGCACGCAGGCATATCGAGCGCCCTGCTCGCAAGCACGGGCCGCCATCGTTCTCGCCCGGTGCCGATCTTTCGGAACCCCCTCGCCGCGCGCGAACAGCTTCGAGCCACGCACGCATGCGTCCGGAACTCCACGCACGCACGCACGCACATACAAGACCCCGACGATCCTTGCCTCGGCCGGCCCCCGACCCGGAGCGTCGAGCTCCGTCGCGAGCCGATAGCACGCATCCTCGTCTCCCGTCAGACACGCCCATCTCGCAGAGGTGTGGGTTGAACCGGGTGGACCTGCTGGCTGGCCGCGAGCCACAGCGGCCAGGACGGCGGCCAACATCATGGCAACAGTGCGTGGCATGCAAGCTTGCCTGTCGTCGGAGCAACTGCGAGGTCCAGCCGAACGGCGGACAGGACATCCAGCGGATAGGAGTACCAAACTGCGGATCGATGTCCGATGACGACCATTCTGGAAACCCGAGCCGCTCACCCGGACCCGCCAAGCCTCGCACGCTGCATCCGCCGCGGCAGATGCAGCGGCCGAGGGTCTGCCGGCTCGACGCGAGCTCTGCCGACGCGCTGCTGCCCGCGACCCAGTTCCCGCTCGAGCCGCGCGACGTGGTGTTCGTCTCGACGTACGGCCTCAATCGGTCGGACCGATTCGCGCTGGCGACATGCCGCGCCCGCGGGCGGTGAAGAGCGATCGTCAGGACACCGATGATCATGGGCGGCACTCCGCTCGGCTCCATCCTGTCTCCGTCCCTTGGTGACGTGGATGCCCATGATGGCCGTCGGGCACCACTCGTTGAAGCAGGTACCATCCGGCGCAATCCCGACCCGCAATGATAGCGCGCCCTGCGGCCATGGCGTCGCGACGCGGCTTCGGGATACCCTGATCCAGGGAGCCTCTGATGCTTGCTCGGCTCGTCTGGGATCTGGCTCTCCTCAACTTCAAATGGGTAGTTCGAGGTGAAGATCGGTGCAGCAGAGGAAGACCATGGCGGCGAGGGCGGCGAAGGAGTGGAAGCCGTAGGCCCTGTGCTTGAGGACGCCGATCTTGTTGTTGAGCCCCTCCATCCTGCCGTTCGAGAGGCGGAGGCGTATGGCGGCGAGGATGCCGTCGCGGTACTGCCGGAGCGTGCGACCGAGCTTCACGAAGGGAGCGAGGTTCGAGCGGCTCGCCCACGAGAGCCACGAGCGCAGGTGCTCGGGCGCCGAGCGCGGGCCGCAGCGGTAGAGCGCGCGCAGCTCCTCCTTGAGGAGGTAGGCGCGGTAGACGCGGGCGTTCAGGCCGGCCACGGCGGAGAGGTGGACCCGTTCCTCGTCGCGGAGGTTCTCGGGGGCCTTGAGGAGCGCCCACCGCGAGCCCTTGAGCACCGCCGCTTCCGCGGAGCCCTTCCGCTCGCGGGCCTCGGTCCGTCGCACGTCGTGGACCGCCTCGCTGGCCAGCTTCACGACGTGGAACGGGTCGAAGGCGATCTCGGCCTGGGGCGCGCGGGCCGTCGTCTCCAGGATGTACGGCGCGCACATGTCCATGCTGACGGCCTCGAGCTGCTTCGCCTTCTCCTCGCCGAGCTCGTCGAAGAAGGCGCCGACCGTCTTCTGCGAGCGCCCCTCGCCGATCCAGACCGGGGCTCCCGTCTCGTGATCGGCGACGACGGTGAGGTACTTGTGGCCCTTCCGGTAGCTCACCTCGTCGATGCCGATCTTGTACAGCCGCTCGAGCCGGGCCCGGTCGAGCTTCCGCGCGACCACCCGCTCGATGATGTTGCCGACCGTGGCCCAGGCGATGTGAAGCAGGTCCTTCACCGCGGTCTTGTTCATCTCGCGGGCCACCCAGGCGACCAGGTCCTCGAAGTCGCGGGTGAAGCGCACGTCGTGCTCGGCCCAGGACACCGCCTCGGTGACGACCCCGTGCTCCGGGCAGACAAGCCGGCACAGGGTCGCGCGGATGGTGACGCGCCACCGGCCGAGGGACAGGTGGCGCCACTCACGGACGGTCCGGTCGTACCGGGATCGGGTCGAGAAGGTGCACCGCGGGCAGCGGTTGCGGCGGTGGCGCTTCGCCACGTCCACCATGATCTCCACCGGGCCGAAGTCGACCCTCTTCACGAACGCACCTTGCAGACACAGCAGCTTGTTGAATACCGTGGTGATGCGCACTCGGTCTCCTGTGGCTTCGGGTCCACGCAAACCACGAAGTACCACGGGTTTCCGGTGCGCATCCTTCTTCCTCATGCCGGAGCGGTCACGCTCCTTGTTTCACGATGCGTGCGGACTTCGATCCATTAGACGTTGAGGAGAGCCTCCATTCTGCCGTTCGAGAGGCGGAGGCGGATCGCGGCGAGCACGCCCGGCGCGGTACTGACGGAGCGTGCGACCGAGCTTCACGAATGGAGCGAGGTTCGAGCGGCTCGCCCAGGAGAGCCAGGCGCGCAGGTGCTCGGGCGCGGCGCGGGGACCGCAGCGGTAGAGGGCACGCAGCTCCTCCTCAGCAGGTAGGCGCGGTAGACGCGGGCGTTGAGGCCGGCGACCGCGGAGAGGTGGACCCGTTCGTCGTCGCGGAGGTTCTCGGGCGCCTTGAGGAGCGCCCACCGCGAGCCCTTGAGCACCGCCGC
>JAEYOU010000205.1 GCA_023411405.1 Pseudomonadota bacterium
CACGAGGGCGGTGCGCATGCTGCAATTCTCGCGCGGGCCCGGCCCGGAGACCAGCGCGGCCACGAACGGGGCCCGCGCCCTCGCCCCGGTCAGAACCCGGTGCACGCCGGCGCGCGCGCCTCGACCCGCGCCCGCTTCCAGAGCGCGGGCTGCGCGAACCGGGTCAGGCCCGCCCAGTCGAACTGCCGGAGCGCCGCGTCGGGGTCGAGGTCGTTCGCGGCCAGGTCGATGCCCAGCTCGGCGCCGGGCGCGGGCGCGGCGACCCCCAGCGCCGTCCAGGGGACCGCCAGCTCCACCGTGTAGCGGCCCGGGGCGCCTCCCACCGCGACGGTCGCCCCGGAGGTCCAGGAGCGATCCCAGGCCCCGGCGTTCCCCTGCTCGTCCGTGAGGTCGCCGCTCGCGTTCACCAGGAGGTGCCGGTCGTCGGCGTCCGGCGCCGCGCTCCGCGTCAGCTTCGGGTCGAGCAGGAGCTCCACCCCGTCGCCGTTCCAGACCTCGCCGTCGCGCCCGCCCTGATCGAGCCGCAGCGTGGCGTCCCTCACCGTGAAGCCGACGTACAGGTTCGTCGCGTCGTGGAGCAGCCGCGCGGCGACCTCGTTGTCGGAGCCCGCCTTCGCCGCCGCGGCGTCGAGGTCCACGGCCGGCGCGCGGGCGAACTCCGACAGGTCCCCGTCGATCACGACCGCGGAGGTCGCGCGCTGCACCGGCACCCGGTCCCCCGCCACGAGCCCCGAGAGCACCAGGGCCCCCCAGCGGCTCGGCTGCGCGAAGCGCGTGAGCTGGGCCCAGTCGAACGGCCTCGGCGAGGCGCCCGCCTGGTCGACGTCCTCGATCGCGAGGTCGAGCCCCAGCGTCGCGCCGGCGCACGGCGCGACGCCGAGCGACGCCCACGGGATCTTGAGCTCGGCCGCCCAGCCCGACGCGGTACGGACGACGGCCGTCACCGCGCCCGAGGTCCAGCCGCGGTCCCAGGCGCCGGCGTTCCCCCGCTCGTCGGTCAGGTCGCCGTCGGCGTTCACGAGCAGGTGGAAGTGGTTCGCCCCCAGCGCGACCGCCTTGTCGTTCTTCACGTCGAGCAGGAGCTCGACGGCGTCCCCGTCCCAGACCTCTCCGTCGCGACCGCCCTGGTTGACGACCACGGCCGCGTCCTTCACGGCGAAGGTCGCGTACAGGAAGTCGTCGTCGTACGACAGCCGGACTTCGGCCGTGTTGTCCGATCCCGCCGCCGCGCCGGAGAGGACGATCGGCGCCACCGGCAGCGCCGCGGGATCGCCGGTGGAGACGACGCCGGGCGTGTACCGCGCGGCCGTCGTGAGCGCCGCGGCGCCGTTCTTGAGCGCCAGGATCCGCTGGGCGATCCGCGCGCGGGCGGCCAGGAGCGCCTCGGGGCTCTGCGCCGTCTGGTACGCGGTGGGGAACAGCGTCGAGGCCTCGCGCTGCGCCATGGCGCGGTCGCCGAGATCCGAGAGGAGCTTCAGGTACTCGTAGTCCTCCATGCCCTCGCGGATCATCTTGAGCCGGATCGACGCCACCGGGACGTGCGTCGCCCCGCCGATGCGGGCGGGGGTGCCCGGGTAGAACAGCGTCCCGTCGCCGTTGCCGGTGAAGTCCCACTGGTTCGACCAGGCGTCGTGCGTGTACGCCATGGTCGTCTCGTAGTAGAGCTCGCCGGTGGCGCCGTAGAGGAACAGGAGCCACTGCATGGCCCGGTTCCGGACCGCGCTCGCGTCGATCATGTAGCTCGGCCACCCGGTGAAGTGGCTGCTCGTGCCCCCGCAGCCGTGGCTCATGCAGCTCTGGTACGCCCAGAGCTCCTTGCGCGGACCGCTCGCGACGAAGCTCGCGTACTTCTGGTATTGCGGGCCGGCGTAGACCTCGCCCGGCCGGTCCCAGAGGTGGTTGATCACCGGGACGATGAGATCGAGATCGCGCAGGATGGCGATGCCGTGCTTCGCCTCCGCCGCCTGGATCTGGCCGAGCGAGCTGGTGACGAGGGTGCGGAACGCGGGGTTCGCCGCCTTGGCGGCGCGGAGCCGCGTGGGGATGTCGGTCCAGGCGCAGGTCGCCGGCGGCTCGTCGCAGGTGTACTGGAGGAGCCGGTCGCCGCCCCAGCCCTTCGCGACGAAGGCGTCGTACCAGGACTTCATCCCGGCGGTGTTCGTGTGCCCGGCCACGAACTCGACGCTCGTGAGGGCCGCGCCCGGCTGCTGGGTGGCCGCGGTGCCGCCGACGAGCGGGCCGTAGGCGGCCTCGAAGTGCGCGAGCGACGTGTCGCCGTCGCGGTGCGGGGCGATCGAGACCCGGTGATCGAGGGCGAGCTGCCCGTAGCGCGCGCGCAGCGGCGGGAAGACCGAGGCCGCCGTGGAGATCCCGTGGCCGGCCGGGAGCGTGCCGTACGCGAGCGTGAACGCGCTCTTGAGCGACGCCTTCGCCGGCAGCGTGAAGTCGTGCACGGTGAGCGTCACGGGGACCGTCGCGGTCCCCTCCGCGAACCGCACCGTGACCGCGCCGGTGTACGTCCCGGCGGGCGCCGCGGCGGGGACGCGGACCTCGGCCCAGATCGCCCGGGTCTCGCCGGCGGCGACGTGGAAGTTCACGAACGCGTTCCGCTTCTCGCCGACGACCTCGTCGACGTCGGGGACGAGCGCGTCCGGGACCCAGCCGCCCGCGGGGACGATCGCGTCGGGCGCGGACAGGTTGACCATGCGGATGAGCTCCTCGCGGAACAGGCGCACCGGGCCGATCGCCGTCGCGCCGTTCGAGAGCGCCGTCGCGGTGGCCGTCACGCCGGTGGCCGGTCCGGTGACGAGGATCTGGAAGGCCTCGAACTCGTTCCGCGCGGCGGAGATGGCGACCGCGCGGCTCGCGGTGGGCGCCTGGTTGCGGAGGATCTTCACCGCGGCGCCGGCGGTCGAGACGGTGGCCGCATTCACGGAGAGCGGAAGGGCCGCGCAGAGGGCCAGGAAGCAGGGGATGGGGGGGCGCATCGGCGGGGCTCCGGGCGAGAGGGAGTCCCCTTGATAGGCCCCTTGGGGTGTAGGCCGAAAGGGCGCTGTACCGTGACCTTGGGACGCGATGTGCGCCGCCGCCCACTTCCGCGCGGGCGGCGCGAGGCAGCTCAGCCCTCCAGCGCCTCGATCAGGCGGTCGTGGAACTCCGGCCGGAGGCGCTGGATCCCGTCGACGTTGCGCCGTCCGTGGAACACGCGGTTCGTGAGCAGCGCAGCGGAGATCTTCCGGTCGAGGTCGATCCAGAGCGAGCAGCCCGTGAACCCCAGGTGCCCGATGGCGCCGCGGGGACCGGCCTTTCCGAGCCTCGTGCCGGCCGACGAGCCCGCGGCCGCGGGGAGATCGAAGCCGAGCCCGCGCGCGGGCCCCGCCAGGCACGGGCTCGGGCGCGTGAAGGCCTCGAGCGTCGCGGCCGCGCCGAGCCGGCTCGCGCCCTCGATCTCCTCGACGATCCCTTGCCCCAGCCGCGCCAGGTCCTTCGCGGTCGAGAACACGCCGGCGTGGCCGGCGACCCCGCCGAGCGCGTACGCGTTGTCGTCGTCCACCTGGCCGGGATCGACCGCGGGATCCTGCGGCGGGACGTCGAAGCTCCCCTCCTGCCCCGGCGCGGGCTCGCGGGGCCGCGTCCCGCCGGTCGGCACGAACCGCTCCCCCTCGAGGCGCGCGATGGCGTCGGGGGCCGAGAGATCGACGTACCCGGTCCGGAGCAGCCCGAGCGGCGCGAGCACGAGCCGCTCCGACAGCTCCGCGAGGCTCGCCTCGCCCACCGCCTCGAGCAGCCGGCCCAGGGCGATGAAGCCGAGATCGCTGTAGACGCGCTCGCCCGTCCTCCCCGCGAGCGGCGCCGAGAGCACGCCGCCGAGGACGAGCGCCCGCGACCGCTCCGCCGCGGCGGTCCTCCGCGCGCCCTCCAGGGCCCCGGCCGGGAAGAGCGCGCCCGCGATGGGATCGGCGACGCAGCGCGCGAACAGCGGCTGCCAGGCGGCGAGCCCGCTCGTGTGCGCGAGGAGGTGGCGCGCGGTGACGGCGTCCTTCCCGGTGAACTCCGGCAGCGCCTCGCCCACCGGCGCGTCCAGGTCGAGGACCCGGCGCTGGGCCAGCACCGCCGCGAGGACCGTCGTCACGAGCTTCGAGACGCTGGCGACGTCGAACCGGACGTCGTTCGTCACGGGCGCGCCGTCCGGGAGCGTCCCGTGCGCGGTGGCGTGCACGACGGCACCGTCGCGGATCACGCACGCCTGGACCGCGGGCGCGACCCGCGCCGCGACGGCGCGATCGAGCAGGGCGGAGACCTCCGGCAGGTCCGGGTTCATGGCTCCCATGTCCGGAATATTCGGGCGCCGCCGCGCGTCATGCACCGGCGAGCTTACCACCGAGGGCTCGCGCTCCCGCCAGCCGCCCTCGCCTAGGTGCCGCTCAGCGGGGCCCGGCGCGCACGACGCGCCCGCGCTCGAGCCGGATCGCGTGGGTGATGCACCGCGGGAGCTCGTCCGGACGGTGGGTGACGAACAGCACGCCTGCGCGCGCGGCGATCGCCGCCGCGTCCACCGCCGCCACGACCCGGCGCCGGCCCTCCGCGTCGAGGCCCTGGCACGGCTCGTCGAGGACGAGGAGCTCGGGATCCCCGACGAGGGCGCGCGCGACGAGCACGAGCCGCTGGGCCCCGAAGGAGAGCTCGACCAGGTTCCGCTCCTCGGCGCCGGAGAGCCCGAACCGCGCGAGCCAGCCGCGCGCGCGCGCCGCCTCGTCACCGGTGCACGCGCGATACAGGCCCAGCGTCCCGTCGAGGCCCGAGCAGACGGCGTCCAGCACGCGCGCGCCCGCCGGGAAGTGCGCGTGGAGCTCCGGCGAGACCGCGCCGATGCGCGCCTTCACCTCCCAGATGCTCTCGCCCGAGCCCCGCCGGCGGCCGAAGAGGAGGACCCGGTTGGCGTAGGCCTGCGGGTTGTCGGCCAGGACGAGGCTCAGGAGCGTGGACTTCCCCGCGCCGTTGGGGCCGGAGAGGGCCCAGTGCTCGCCGCGGCGCATGGTGAAGCTCACGCGGTCGAGGATCGTCGTCGTGCCGTAGCGGACGGTGACCTCCCGCAGCTCGACCAGCGGCGCCCCCGCGCCCCGGACCGCGCGCCCGGCGCGGTGCCCGCGGCGGCGGAC
>JAEYOU010000222.1 GCA_023411405.1 Pseudomonadota bacterium
ATGAAGACCCGCGACCCGTACTTCCTCCGCAACTTCAACCCGGACCTTGGAGGCTACTTCAAGAAACCCTACGAGCAGCTTCTTTCATTCCTTTACTCCGTCTACCGAAGGATCCTCAGCAATACAAACATTGATGACCCGGAAGAAGGCAATCCGGACCTCGACTATGACCGGATGTATAACCTGATCCTCTCCCGTGCCCCACTGGAGTTCTTCATGCTCTACTCCGAGGCGCTCGGAGATGCCCAGATGGGCAAGATCATCTGGCCCCTCAAGGAGTCGATCTACATCTTCCGGCTGTTCGAGCATCTGGAGACGCACGGGGTTCCTCTCCGGCAAACAATGCAGATTCTCATCGATTTCGACCAGAAGAAAGACGAGAACAAGACCCTGATGCGCAACCGGATCTGTGAGCGGATCCTGCAGCAGCAAAGCGTCGTGGATCTCGTCGAACGACATGTCTTCCACGTAAACACTTCGAAAGTTCAGTACATCAAACCGGTGCACGACTTCGTGATCACGTACGAAAAGATTCTCACCCAGGAGAAAGATCCCATGAAACAAGAACTGATTGACACAGCTGTCAGCCTCGGCAAAACTATCGGCTTGAAACTCGGCCCCGAAGGCAAGAAGGGAAAAGGCGACCTGTTCCGGCTGCGAAAAGCGCGGCGGCCGGAAGACTTCCTCAACGAGGTGAACAGGATCCAGATGAAGTATGACGCTTCCGTCACCGCCGAACTCTACCAGAGCGGCGAGGCGTTTGAACGTTACTTCCCTGAATTCAAGCAATTCTGCATGATTGCAGCGCTGAACACCTACAACGCCATGAACCGGCGCGATGAGGGGAAGCAGAACGCGAGTTAATGTGTGGTGAATCGTATGAAACAGGCAAAAGCCCTAACCATAACGTACCTGACACCGGTATCGTTTGCGTCGCTGAACGGCGGTGATAAGGAAGCGGACAACATATCGAGCATCAAGAAGATCGCCATGGGCGTCGACCAGTACCCCTATGTCTCTTCCCAGGCTGTCCGGCGGGCGCTGCGAAACCAGCTCGAGGTGCTCGGATGGACCCTCTCGGAGGGTGCAGCCGCCACCATCAAGAAAGGGGCGGCGACGACCCAGCAGGATCCGGACAACTACATCGACGACGACCTCTTCGGGTACATGGGCACGGAGTCCGCGACCGAGAATACGAAGGGAAAGGCGACCAAGAGGACCTCGGTCGTCCGCGTATCACCGCTGATCGCGCTGACACCCTACCAGGGTGACTTGGACTTCGGCACGAACTATATGGGCGTGAAGGCAGGGGGTGACCCGAACATCTTCGAGACCGAGGTTCACTCCGGGCTCTACCGGGGCACGATCCTCATCGAGCTCGACCGGGTCGGGTGCGGCGACGGATTTGAGAAGGATCTGTCACCGGCCGAGCGGGCAAAGCGGGTGAAAGGGCTCCTCGCCGCATTGAAGAACCTCTGGGCATCCGGGAGGCAGAGCCGGTTCCTCGCCGACATCTCTCCGAAGTTCGTGGCCGCGGCCATGCTGGCGACAAAGAACCCGATCTTCCTCGAAAGCGTCAGGGTTGACGGCACCGTGATCAACGCCGGGATGCTCCGGGAGACCCTCGACGATTATCGTCAGGAGATCGCCGCGTCAGTCATCGGAGTTCGAACCGGGGCATTTGGTGGCGAGATCGCAGATGCGGTGACGATCGGAGACGCGTTCGAGACGATGGCAGAGTGGGTGGACACGTACTACGGGTAAGGAGGAGCGATGTTCTCCTTCTCCGTATCGGGTAGAGCGGCCACAGCATCCTTCCGTGTCCCGGAGACACACACGTTCCACCAGACGCTGCCTCTCCCCCCGAAGACGACGGTCATCGGTATGGTCGGTGCAGCTCTTGGCCTGCCGCTCCGGGAGGCACATGCGTTTGCCGCCGAACACGGGCTCCTTGTCGGGGTGTACGGATCGCACAGAGGCCTGATGAGAGACCTCTGGAACTACCGGAAGGTGACCGGGAAAGAGAAGAAGTATACCCAAGAGGATCTCCTGAGCCGCAGGCATTACAGTATTCTCATCCGGGAGTACCTCACCGACTGCGACTTCACGTTCTTCCTCGGGGCCGAATCGGAAGAACCCCTGAAGATGATCCGTAAAGCGATGCAGGCGCCGGTATACGCTCTGACTGCCGGAAACAGCGACGACCTCCTCAAGATCACCGCGGTCTCCCCGATTGCCAAGGTGCGCGCAGAGCCTCTCACCCGGTTCGAGCACACCATCCTGCTGGGCGACGTCTCGGTAGAATGCACGCCGGCGGTCGATTTCCGGCAACTTCCGGTGACGCAGACAGTGGATACGCCCCAGGTGTTCCTCCTCCCGACGGAGTTCGCCTTTGAGGGCGAGCTGCGAACCGTCATCAAGCGGAGTTCATTCACCTTTGTAGGTTCTCCGGTCAACCTCAGAACGCCGGTGCCGGGCTATGTCATCGATGGCAAACGGGTGGCTCTTCTGTGAACCGTCCATACCTGGCAAAACCGGATCAGACCTACGCGGAACACATCACCGCGGCGTACCGTGCGTGGCAAGAGACCGTCGCAGGGAAACAGGGCCTGATCCGGCGGATGGGACGGATCTGTGAGTTCGACCCGGAGCGATTCCTGCAGAGTTCGCTCCTGACGGTCGCCCTTCACGACATCGGGAAGAACATCCTCCCCTTCCAGAGGATGATGAGCGCAGCCCGAACCGGGCGGCGCTTTGACCCTCGTGAGAACTACCGGCACGAGATCGTCTCGTGCGCCTTCACGCTCAATGCCGGGCTTGCCCTCCAGAAGCAGGAAGGGAGCCTGCTCCCCGTGCCGCTACCGATCGAGGCGCTGGCAGTCCTCGGCCACCATAAGCCGATCAACCCTGAGATGGCGGCGTTCCACCGCGAACTTACGGCGGCCGCCCCTGCCGTCTGCGAGGACGGGGTCGTTTTGGCGATCGATCTGGCTCGTGAGATCTTTGCTGAGGAGGGCTATACCCTTCCGGCCTTCCCTCTGCCGAAGGGAGATCCGATGGGCCCGGTGAAATGGTTGATCGGGCCTGGAGGAAGGCTTCCGATGTTCTACGAGCAGTTCGGCGACCCGGGTACTCTCCGGTCTACCTATGCTCTCCTCAAGGGCATCCTCCACTACGCGGACTGGCACGGGTCCACCGGTACATCTATTCGATACAGCCTGCAGGTGCGGGAGAGCGGTCTCCGGAATCACATCCGGGCGCGGTGTGCGGCCAAGAAGATCCCGTTCACCGGGCTGCGCCCGTTCCAGGAAGACTGTGCCGCAACCGTCGGCCACTGTATTGCTATCGCACCGACAGGGAGCGGAAAGACCGAGGGGAGCCTTCTGTGGGCCCTGCGTAATCTGAAGGATATGGGCGGCGGAAAGTTGATCTATCTCCTCCCGACGATGGTGACGGCGAACAGCATCTTCGAACGGCTGGAAGATTACTTCGGGAGGGGGAACGTCGGGCTCACCCACTCCACAGCTTCTCTACTATTTGCCGAGGAGGAAGAGGACCGGGATACCGTCCGGAACGCCCTCTTTCACAAGACGTTCATGACCCCGGCCACGGTGGCGACCGTCGACCAGCTTCTCTTTGCCGGGTTCAACACCGGAAGATGGCCGGTCGTCGAGGCCAACGCAGCGAACAGCGTGATCGTTATCGACGAGATCCACGCGTATGATCCCTGGACGCTGGGCCTCCTCCTCGAATCGGTCCGGCATTATGCTCGACTCGGCGCCCGGTTCATGCTGATGAGTGCGACGTTGCCGGCATACGTGCTCGATCTCCTCCTTCAGGCGCTTCCCGGAGCAACGGTCGTGCGCGACGAGACGCTCCTTGCATCTGCGAGGAACATGTTCCAAACCGTGGATGCTCCTCTTGAAGAGGCAGAGGATGCGATTTTTGAGGCGATTGAAGGCGGGGCGCGAGTCCTGGTGGTGGCCAACAGCGTCGGGACCTGTCAGGACCTCTTCACGAGGTTCGAGGATCTCGACCCGGTCTGCTACCACTCGAAGTT
>JAEYOU010000251.1 GCA_023411405.1 Pseudomonadota bacterium
ACCCTGCTCTCGCCGGTGCCCGGCGCGCCCGGGCCGGCGGAGCTCGGGCTCTCGCAGGAGGAGCGGCGGGCCGTCTCCCTGGCCGACGGCCTCCGCACGCTCGACGAGATCGTGCAGGCGAGCCCCCTCGACGCCCTCACGACGCGGCAGGTGCTCGCGGCGCTGGTCGTGACGGGCGCGCTCGCGGTCCGGGTGCTCCACGCCGGCCAGCCGCGCGGCCAGGCCGCGTCGATCGACCTCGCCCGGGTGAAGGACAAGCTCGAGCAGGTCCGCCGCGCCGACTACTTCACGGTCCTGGGGGTGAGCCGCCTCTGCACGCCGCACGAGGTCCGGGAGGCCGCCGACCGGCTCGCGACCGAGTTCGAGCCGCGCCGGTTCGCCGGGGTGGCCGACGAGGGGCTCCCCGCGCGGCTCTCCGAGATCCTCCAGGTCCTCCAGGACGCCCGCGAGGTCCTGGCGGACGACCGGCTCCGGGAGGAGTACCTCCGGGGCCTCGGCGACGCGTGACCCAGCAGGGGATGCGCGATCCGCGTGGGTTCGTTACATTTCCCGGTCGAGGTCCAAGAAGGAGCCACAAAGTGCTGCGTGAGATCGTGATCTGGCCCGACCCCGTGCTCAAGGAAGTCGTCCCCCCCGTCGATCGCGTGGACGACTCCATCCGCCGCCTGCTCGACGACATGGCGGAGACCATGTACGCCGCCGACGGCGTGGGCCTCGCCGCGCCGCAGATCGCGGAGCGGAAGCGGCTCATCGTCATCGACACCTCGCCGCGGCAGGAAGGGCAGAAGCTCATCCACCTCGTGAACCCGGAGATCGTGAAGTACGAGGGGAAGACCTCCTACACCGAGGGCTGCCTCTCCATCCCCGGCGAGGCGGAGGACGTCGAGCGCGCGGCGAAGGTCTGGGTGCGCGCCCTCGACTACCACGGCAAACCCTTCGAGCTCGAGGCGGACGGGCTGCTCGCGATCGCGTGCCAGCACGAGACCGATCACCTGAACGGCACGCTGTTCGTCGACCACCTCTCGAGCCTCAAGCGCGAGCTCATCAAGAAGCGGATGAAGAAGCTCAAGGCCGAGCGGGCGGCGGAGGCCGCCGCCCAGGTCCGCGCGGCGGCGCAGCACGAGAAGGCGCTGTAGCGTCGCCCCCACGCTCCGGTGGTACCCTCGCGCGGTGCTCCCGTGCCCGCCGCGCCGCTGGATCGCGCTCGCAGGACACCAGCGCGGTTCAATGCGGCTGCGCCGCCCGCGGCCCCTCCGCCGGCTCCCCCGGCGCGCGCCGCCCCTGCTCGTCCTCGACCACCGTCCCCGGCGCGAGCGGCACCTCGCGGACGCGCGCGCTCCGTGCGATGGCGTGGGCGGCCACCGGCGAGGTGAGGAGGAGGAACGCCGCGATGAGGGCGGCGCGGACCGTCACCGCCCCCTCGAGGTGGGCGACCGCGACGCCGCCCATCACGAGGAGCACGCCGACCGTGGACGCCTTGGTCGCGGCCTGCATGCGCGTGAACAGGTCGGGCAGGCGGGCGACGCCGAGCGCCGCGATGAACATGAACGCGGCGCCCATCAGCACCGCCGCGGAGGCGATCACGGTCCTCACGCCCGCCTCCGCGCGATGAAGGTCGCGAAGGCGACCGTGCCGAGGAACCCGACCAGCGCCAGGACGGTGGCGACGCGGAGCGACGGGTGCGAGCCGGTGGCGATCGACTGGACGCCGATCGCGCCGACCGCGAGCGCCGCCATGAGGTCCAGCGCGACCACCCGGTCCGCCGAGCTCGGCCCGCGGACCAGGCGGCCGAAGGCGAGCAGGAACGCGCCGCCCACGAGCGCGCCGGCCGCGTAGAGCACCGGTGGGGGGAGGAGCGGGGTCATGACGCGAGCTCCAGGATCCGGCGCTCGAACCCGCCCTTGATCTCGTCGCGGACCCGGTCGGCGTCGGCGGCGAACATCGCGTGGACGAGGAGCGTCCGGCGGTCGGCGGAGACGTCGAGGGCGAGCGTGCCGGGGGTGAGGGTGATGAGGATCGCGAGGAGCGTGATCTGCCCTTCGGTGCGGACGTCCAGGGGCACGGCGACGATCGCCGGCCGCATGCGCCGCCGGGGGAGGAGCACGTCGCGGGACACGCGCAGCGCGCTCACGAACAGCTCCCGGAAGAAGAAGGCGACGAACCGGAGGACCCGGCCGGCGTTGCGGAGCGGCGCCCGCCCGCCGGTGGAGAACCGGAGCGCGAGGTGGGCGAGCACGAGCCCGAGCACGAGGTTCGCGGCGGTGTACTCCTCGGTGAGCGCGGTCCAGATCCAGGCCAGGAGCGCGTGCCAGAAGACGGTGCTCACGGCCCACCCCGCAGGACCGCGGCGACGTAGGCCCGCGGGTCGAGGAGCTGCTCCGCCGCGCGCTCCGCGAGCACGAAGAGCAGGCCCGGCGCCAGCCCCACGAGCAGGGTGAGGCCGGCGAGCGCGACGCTCGGGGCGAGCCGCAGGGCCAGCGCGCCGCGGCCGATCGGCGCCGCCGGGATGCCGGCCGGCCGGGCCTTCGCGAACGCCTCGTTCCAGATCTTGGTCATCGAGTAGAGCGTGAGCAGGCTCACCGCGAGGGCGACCCCGACGATCACCCACCGCCCCTCGTCGAGCCCGGCGCGCACGAGCAGCAGCTTCGCGTGGAACCCGGAGAGCGGCGGGATCCCTGCGAGCGAGAGCGCCGGGACGAGGAAGAGCAGCGCGAGGAGCGGCCGGCGCGCCCAGAGCCCGCCCGCGCGGGGCAGCTCCTCGGTCCCGCCGAGCCGGCCGACGACGCCCCCGAGGAGGAAGAGGTTCGTCTTCACGAGGATGTGGTGGGCGACGTAGAAGATCCCGCCTGCCAGCGCGAGCGGAACGAACAGCCCGAGGCCGAGCAGCATGTAGCCGATCTGGCTCACGATGTGGAACGCCAGGATCCGGCGCACGTGCGACTGGGACGCGGCCCCGAGCACGCCGCTCACCATCGTCGCGGCCGCGACCACCACGATGAGACCGTGCGTGAACGGGACGTCCTGGCGGAAAAGGAGCGTGAAGACCCGGAACAGCGCGTAGACGCCCACCTTCGTGAGCAGCCCCGCGAACAGCGCGGACACCGCCGCGGGCGGCGTGTGGTAGGACGCCGGGAGCCAGAAGAAGACCGGGAACACCGCGGCCTTGATCCCGAACGCGGCGAAGAAGAGCAGCGCGGCGGTGGTGACGAGCCCCGGATCGTCGGCCCGCGCGAGCCGGACGGAGAGATCGGCGAGGTTGAGCGTGCCCGCGAGGCCGTAGAGGAGCCCTGCCCCGGCCAGGAAGAGCGCGGACGAGATCAGGTTGAGCGCCACGTAGTGGAGCCCGCCCTTCACCTGCTCGCGCCGGCCGCCGAGCGTGAGCAGGACGAACGACGCGATGAGCAGGACCTCGAACCAGACGTACAGGTTGAAGAGGTCCCCGGTGAGGAAGGCGCCGCACACCCCGGCGAGGAGCACGTGCACGAGCGGGTGGTAGCCGTACGCCTTCCGGGCCCGGTCGACGTCGTCCAGCGAGGAGACGAGGACCGCCACCCCGATGATCCCGGCGAGCAGGGCCATGAGCGCCCCGAGCCCGTCGGCCACGAGCGTGATCCCGAACGGCGCCGGCCAGTCGCCGGCCTG
This sequence comes from Pseudomonadota bacterium, assembly GCA_023411405.1. GTDB lineage: Bacteria > Myxococcota > Myxococcia > Myxococcales > Anaeromyxobacteraceae > Anaeromyxobacter. The sequence goes on from JAEYOU010000251.1 coordinate 3,643, forward strand.
GAGCGAGAGGATCCCCTGGCGGTGCACGGCGACGACGAGCGCGACGGTGCTGGCGAGGAGGCCCGCGCCGCCGGCCAGGGAGAGGACGGCCTGGGCGCGCGGACTCCGCCAGGCGGCGAACGCGAGGGCCGCCGTGGTCAGGGGGACGAGGATCGGGAGCGCCACCAGCAGGCTCATGGCTCGGGCGCCTCCATGCGCTCCACGTCGTCGCTGCCCGTCTCCTGGTGCGCGCGGTGGAGCAGGGCGATGGCGAAGGCGAGCACGCCGAAGGAGATGACGATGGCCGTCAGCACCAGGGCCTGCGGGAGAGGGTCGGAGGTGGGCCCCGGGCTCGCGCCCGCGCCGCCCGCGCCCACGATGGGCGGCGCGCCCCGCCGGACCCCGGCCGCCGAGAAGACGAGCAGGTTGGCCGCGTGCGAGAGGAGCGCGATGCCCACGAGCAGCTTCACCACGCTCCGGCGGAGCATCATGTAGACGCCCGTCGCGTAGAGGACGCCGATCACGAGGGCGAGCCAGGGCTCCGACATCACGCCTCCTCCTCCGCCAGGCTGAAGATGCCGTTCAGGGCCGTCCCGACCACCACCAGGAAGACGCCGACGTCGAAGAGGACCGGGGTGCCGAGGGCGCCGATCGGGCTGCCGGGGGGCAGGTCGAACCAGAGCCCGGTCATCGGCGGTGCGCCCGCGGCCACGCCCGCCCAGACCGTCGCGAGCGCGACCACGAGCCCGGCCCCGGCCAGGGTCCGGGGATCGAGCCGCAGCGCCCGGCGCGCGGACCGCACCCCGAACGCGATCGTGTGGAGCGTGAGCGCCCCGGCCGCGACGAGCCCACCCACGAAGCCGCCGCCCGGCTCGTCGTGCCCGGCGAGGAGCAGGTAGGCCGCGTAGACGAGCAGGAGCGGCTCGATCGCGCGCGCCGCCGTCTGGAGGATGATCGAGCTCCCCCCGTGCCGGTCCGGGTCCAGGCGCATGGACGGATCGCTCGCGGTGGGGGGGCTCATGCGTCCTGCCTCGGGCGGAGCTTCAGGAGGGCCACGATCCCGAACCCGGCGATCGCCAGGACGGTGATCTCGCCCATGGTGTCGAGGCCGCGGAAGTCCACCAGGATCGTGTTCACCACGTTGTGCCCGTGCGCCTCGGGCACCGACCGGGCGAGGTGGGCGGCCGAGATCGGGTCCGGCGGGCCGGTCCGGGTCGCGGCGAGCACGAGGAGGCTCATGAGCCCGCCCACGGCCACCGCGATGGCGGCGTCGCGCGCCCGCGCGGTCCACGACGAGACCCGGATGAAGTGGGGCAGGTGCCGGAACGCGAGGAGGAGGACCATCACCGTCACGGTCTCGATGGCGATCTGGGTCATCGCCAGGTCCGGCGCGCCGAAGAGGAGGAAGAGGAGCCCGATGGCGTAGCCCACCGCGCCGAGCGCGACGATCGCCCCGATGC
>JAEYOU010000303.1 GCA_023411405.1 Pseudomonadota bacterium
GAGCCGCCCCGGGCCGCGGCGGCCCGGCGGGCGAGGACCGCCACCGCGTCCTCGATCGGCGCCGGCGCCGGCCCGGGGCGCACGGCCGGGGAGAAAGGATCACCCGGAGTGAAGGACCGGCCCTCGCCGCGCGCGTCGGCGAGGCGGAGGTGGAAGCCCATCCGGCCGTCCTGCTGGCAGAGCTTCACCAGGATCCGGTTCACGCCCTTGCGCAGGGTCACGGTGGCGCCGCGCTGATCGAGGCGGGCCTCGTGGTAGGTCGGGTCCTCGAGCGCGAGCGCGCCGTTCACCCACACCTTGGCCGCGCCGCTGGCCCCGAACCAGAGCCGGACCCGCTCGTCCCGGCCCGCCACGACGGACGTGACGGCGTACGCGACCACCTCGCGCACGGGGCGGAGCGTCGCGCCCACGTGCACGAACCCACCCGCCTGCGCCTCCCGGGGGAGCGCCCGCCAGGAGACCTCGCGCTCCTTGCCCGGATGGCGCGCCGTGGCGTCGATGGCCTGCTCGGGCGGGTACGCGGTCGTGAACCCGCGCTTCCCCTCGTCGTCGAAGGGACCGACGACCTGCCAGCCGGCGACGAACCCGAGCGTCCGGAGCCGGGACTCGCTCCGGAGCAGGTTGCCCTGCGCGCGCTCGACGCGGGCGAGGCGGAACCGCGCCGCGGCGCGGACCTCGGGGTGGGTCGCGCCATCTCCCTGCAGCCTCGCATACACCGCGGCGAGCTTGCCGAGGTGGGGGTGCTCGGCCTCCAGGGCCTCGAGCGCGAGGAGGGGCGCCAGCCCGCCCGGCGAGGCCCGCTCACGCCAGGCCGCGGCCGAGGCGGCGGCGAACTGCTCGGCGAGGGGGTCGCCGCCGCTGGGTCCCGGGGCGGGCAGCGCGGCGGGCAGGCCGCGGGCCGGCGCGGACGGGAGGAGGGCGACGAGGGCGGCCAGGGCGAGGGCGGGGCGGACCATGGGCTCGCCAGTCTAACGCCTGTCCGCTCCGAACGATTTCTCCTGCCCCGTGTACGCTCCCCCCAGCCCGCGCTGTCCAGAAACGGCACCGCGCCAGGCCCTCACGGGCACGGGCGCGGAGGAGCTGCTCGGAAGCTGAGCTACTTGATGGAGATGGCCTTGCCGTTCCCGTCGAACAGGTTGCTCGTGTGACGGAGGGGCTTCACGCCGACGGGGTCGCCCGCCTTGAGGCCGTTCCGCTGGTGGCCCTGGAGCTTCGCGGCGATGATCTGGCCCGTGCCGGCGAGCTCGCTGTAGATGACCGTCGAGTCGCCCAGCTCCTCGATGAGGTCCACCTTGCCGCGCAGGCCCTCCTCGGGCTTGCAGAGCTCGAGGTGCTCGGGGCGCATCCCGAGGGTGAGCTCACCGTCCGGGATGGGGGCGTCGCCCTTGGCGTTGATCGCGACCTGACCGGCGTCGCCGACGCGGAGCGTGAGCTCGTTCCCCTTGCGCCCGGTGCTCTGGGCCTTGAGGAGGTTCATCTTGGGCGAGCCGAGGAACGTCGCGACGAAGAGGTTGGCCGGGTTGTCGTACAGGTCGAGCGGCGAGCCGACCTGCTCGACGATGCCGCCGTTCAGGACCACGATCCGGTCGCCGAGGGTCATCGCCTCGACCTGGTCGTGGGTCACGTAGATCATCGTCGACCCGAGCTCGTCGTGCAGCTTGGAGAGCTCGATGCGCATCTGGACGCGGAGCGCGGCGTCGAGGTTGGAGAGCGGCTCGTCGAAGAGGAACACCTTCGGCTTGCGCACGATGGCGCGGCCGATGGCGACGCGCTGCCGCTGCCCGCCCGAGAGCTGGCGGGGGGTGCGCTCGAGGAGCGGGACGATCTGGAGGATCTCGGCGGCGCGCTGGACGGCCTGCTTGATCTCCGCCTTCGGCCGGCCGGCGAGCTTGAGGCTGAAGCCCATGTTCTCCGCGACGGTCATGTGCGGATAGAGGGCGTAGCTCTGGAACACCATCGCCGTGCCGCGCTTGGCGGGCGGGATGTCGTTGGAGAGCTCGTCGCCGATGTAGACCTCGCCCGCGGTCGCCTCCTCGAGGCCGGCGATGATCCGGAGCAGCGTGGACTTGCCGCAGCCGGACGGACCGACGAAGACGACGAACTCGCCGTCCTTGATCTCGAGGTTCACGCCATGGAGCACCTTCGGCCCGTCGCCGAAGGTCTTGTCGATTCCGTTGAGCCTGACGCTAGCCACAGATTCACCCCGTATTTCTGCCGTCGCTTCGACGTGCCTGGATGCGGCGGCGCGCCCCGGGACGCGCCGCCGAGCGTGTTACCCCTTGATCGCGCCGGCGGTGAGGCCGGCGATGAGCCTGCGAGACGAGAAGACGAACAGGATGAGGAGCGGCAGGACCGCCGCGGAGGCGCCCAGCATGACCGCGCCCCACGGGGTGTTCTGCGGATCCTGCATCGTCCGGAGCGCGAGCGGCAGCGTGAACTTCTCGTGCGTCTGGAGCACGATGAGCGGGCCGAGGAAGTTGTTCCACGACCCGATGAACGTGATGAGCCCGAGTGTACCGAGCGCCGGCCCGAGGAGCGGCAGCACCACGTTCCAGTAGATGCGGAACTCGGAGCACCCGTCCGCGCGCGCCGCCTCGATGAGCTCCTTCGGCACGGCCGAGGAGATGTACTGGCGCATGAGGAAGATGCCCAGCGCGCCGACCGCGCCGGGGAGCCAGAGGGCGACGTGCGTGTCGAGGAGGCCGACCCACTTCATGACGAGGAAGGTCGGGATCATCCCCAGGAACGGCGGGATGAGCATCGTCGACAGGATGATCGCGAAGAGCTGCTTCTTGAACCGGAAGCTGTACATCGCGAACGCGAAGCCCGCGAGCGAGCAGAAGAACAGCTGCAGGCCCGTCTGCACCACGGCGACGTACACCGAGTAGCCGAAGTGGGCCCAGAAGTTCGGGAGCCGCTGCTTCAGCAGGTTCCAGTTCAGCTCGAGCGCCCACCCGAACATCATCGGGGGCGGCATGTCGAGGATCTCGCTCTGCGGCCGCGTCGCGAAGACGAACATGAAGTAGAAGGGCGCCACCATCATCAGCGCCCCGAGGCCGATCAGGACGTACGCGGCGATGAGGCCGGGGGTGTACTTGCGAGCGCTCACGACACACCCTCCGCTTCACGGTACCGGGAGAAGATGAGCTGGTTGAGCCAGGTGAGCAGCGCGATCACGATGAAGAGCATCCAGGAGATCGCGCACGCGGTGCCGTACTCGTCCGGATACTCGATCATGTAGCGGTACATGAACATCGCCGCGGTCATGCCCGCGTACTCGACCCCGCCCGCGGCGGTGCCGGTGATGATGAACGGCTCCTCGAACAGCTGGAAGTTGCCGATGATCGTCAGGGTGACCGCGAAGAGCATCATCGGGCGCAGCAGCGGCAGGACCACGCGCGAGAACGTCTGCCAGCGGGTCGCGCCGTCCATCTCCGCGGCCTCGAACAGCTCGTTGGAGATGGCCTGGAGGGCGGACAGGTAGAGCACCGTGTTCCAGCCCACGTAGCGCCACCAGACCACGAAGGAGATGGCGGGCTTCACGTTGGGCGCCCGGCCCAGCCAGTTGATGTGCCCTTCCTGCCCGTGCGGGATCCAGCCGAGGCCGGGGATCTGCGCGAGCGCGTCGAGCGCGGCGTTGAGCACGCCGAAGTGCTGCGAGAAGAGCGAGCTGAAGATGAGCGAGATGGCGACCGACGAGGTGATGAACGGCAGGAACCAGGCGCCGGTGATCACGTTCCGGAACCGCTTGTAGGAGGTGTGGAAGAAGTAGGCGAGCGGCATCCCGATGATGTGCTGCGGGACGCCGGAGGCCACGGCGATGAAGAGCGTGTTCCAGGCGGCCTTCCCGAAGTTCCGATCGGTGACCGCGTAGTGGTAGTTGCCCGGGATCGGCAGCCAGCTGATCCAGCTCGTGTCGAACCGCTCCCACCCGGCGAAGCGCATCCCGCCGAGGCCGGTGGTGGGGTCCCACCGCTGGAACGAGAGGTAGAGCGAGAAGAGGATCGGGAAGACGCCGAACGTGAAGAACAGGATGAAGAAGGGGCTCACGAAGACGTACGGAGCGGTCTTCTTGTCCTGGACGAGCCACGGGAGGAGCCAGGCGAAGACGAGCCCCAGGATGAACCCGAGGCCGAACCCGCGGAGCATCGTCGGCGCCACCGCGTCCGGCCGGGCGATGTACCAGCCGATGAGGAGCCCGCCGCCGACGAACAGCGCGTGCGCGATGACCTGCCAGAGCCGGCGCCGTCGGGCGCGGACGAGCTCGAACGCCTCCTCGGCCGATCCCCGCCCGCTCGAGGGAGGGGGAGCAGGCGGCGCCGCCTGGGATGCTGCCGTTGTCGCCATGGATAACCCCGGTTACCGCTATTGGCCCTTGTGAGACAAGGAAATTCGGAACGGGGGCCGGGCCAGCGCCCCCGTTCCGAATCGGCGTGTGCCGCGATCAAACTACTGGCGGCGGATGCGGCGCTCGATCTGCTGCTGCGCGTCGGCGAGGGCCTGGCCGATGTCCTTGTTCTTCTCCAGGACCTGCTCGAGCTCGGCGTTCACGATGTCGGTCGCGACCGGGTCGAGCTTGTGCACCGTGATGGCGGGCGCCTTGGCCGCGGCGACCTTCCAGAGCTGACGGGCCTTCTGGCCGCCGAGGAACGGCATCGGCTGGTCGAGGAAGGGGTCGTTCTGGGCGGAGATGAGGGCCGGCCAGGCGTCGAGGGCCTTGAGCGCGTTCAGCTGCTGCTCCTTGTCGAAGCACATGAACTTGATGAACTCCCACGCCTGGGCCTTGTTCGCCGCCTTCTTCGGGATGGCGTAGAACGAGCCGCCCCAGGTCGCGAACGCGCCGTTGGGGAGCTGCGACGCGCGCCACAGACCCTTGGTGTCGGGGGCGAGCCAGTTGTTCAGGTGGCCGGCGAGCCAGGCGCCGATCGCCTGGGTGGCGATCGTGCCGCGCTTGAAGCCTTCCGACCACTCGTTGGACCAGGCGCCGACCTTCGCGTCCACGCCGGCCTCGCGCGCCATCTTGGCGAGCTGGAAGGCCTTCTTGAACCGCGGGGTGTTGACGAGGACCTTGATCTTGCCGTCCGCCGTCTCCTTGCCGAAGAACTGGCCCTCGCCGTCCTTCAGGTTGGAGCGGATGTAGATGCCGTAGATGTCGTTCGCGTGGGCGAGCAGGAACGCGCCGGTCTTCGCCTTAATCTTCTTGCCGGCGTTGATGTAGGACTCCCAGGACTTGGTGAGCTCCTTCTCGGTCACGCCGGCCTTGTCGAGGATGTCCTTCCGGTAGAACAGCGTGCCCGGGCCCACGTCGGCCGGCATCGCGGCGAGGATGCCCTGGCCGGAGGTGGCCTGGCTGCGGGTGAACTTGAGGAGCTGATCGAGCATCGGCTTGCCGTTGTACGGCGCCGCGCCGAGGTCCTCGAGGCCGCCCGACTCGGCGAACCGGCCGATGAAGCCGATCTCGACCGCCATGACGTCCGGCAGGTTCGTCCCGGAGGCCAGCGCGGTGATCATCGCGTTGTGGTGGTCGCCGAAGGCGAGGGACTGGAGCTTGATCTTGATATCCGGGTGCTTCTTCTCCCACAGCGGGATGGCGGCCTTCGTCGACTCGTCGAAGCTCGGGAAAGACGCGACGGTGATGGTGGTCTCCGCGTTGGCCGTGACGGCCATGGCGGCGACGAGCAGCGCGAGCGCCCAGCGGAAGCAACGCTTCATGTCATCTCCTCCGTTTGTGAACAGCACCGAACGACATCGGCGTACTGCGAGAGCACCGCTGGGTCGCCGTCAGGAAGCGGTCCAGCATGTGCGGGGAATCGGGCGAGCAGCGCGCCCGACGACGAGAAAGCGAAAAAGCGGGAACGAACTTGCTGCACGTCGAGGGGACGTACGAGCAGCCGCGCTATTCAGCGCAGGTGCGGCCCCGTCGGCCTGCGTCCCTCCGGAAAAACGCAGCACTGTCGCGGACATCCCCATCTCACGACGAAAGCCCAATCGGGTCGCTCCGTGCGATCGCGCCTGGGCTGCGGGCGGTCGTCGCACTACCGAGGAGCCGCACTCTGCCGTTGCCGGGGCACGGGCGCAATCATCGAGTGCACGAACAAAAGCGAACATACCGTACAAAGTTCGGGCGGGCAAGCGGACGACCGTGAGCTGTTCTGTAACGGTTCAGAACGCCACGAGGCGAGCCGGACGCGGAGTTATCGAACAAAGCTGTCGCGCTCCGAACAAAGGGCGCCCGCGTCTCGGGACGCTTCGCCGCGCCCGAGTGGACGCGACCGGCGGTACGGCGGGCGGCGCGGCGAGGGCTACTCCGCGCGCGCGATCGCGAGGACGATGACGCGCTTGGCGCCCGCTGCACGCAGGGCGCCCGCGGCCGCCGCCGCGGTCGCGCCGGTCGTCACGACGTCGTCGATCAGGACCACCTCACGGCTCCCGGGGGCGCACCCGCCCCACGGCGACCGATCGACCACGATCCGTCCGCCGACGTTGTCCTGCCGCTGGCCCGCCGAGAGTCCGACCGAATCGCGCACGCCTCGGCGCATCGACAGGTCCGGCCACACCCGGCACCGCGCGTCCAGACAGGTCG
>JAEYOU010000349.1 GCA_023411405.1 Pseudomonadota bacterium
CCGCCAACTCGCGCAGCCGCGCCCGTTCCACCCCGCCGATCCGCTCTGTCTTCGCCACGGTCACCTCCGTGGCGGAGCCTGCCGCGGCCTCCTCAGTCCTGGTAGATGGGGTTCACCGGGCGCTTACGCACCACCGCACCTGCCGGTGGTGCCACTTGCTCGAGCGTTAGCTCGTCCTCACCCGGACTCGGCTGCGGCGCCTCGGAAGTGACCGGCGTGGTCGTCCCCTCGACGGTCTCCGCCTGATCGCTCGCGGCCACGAGCGCGAGGGCGGGTTGCTCGGGAACCGCCGCGATCGCAGACGAAGCCTCCTGCCCGGCGATCCACTGCCGGTACTCCTTCTGCACCGTCTCGTAGCTCGCCTGCCTGGCGACGACCGCGTGCGCGGCCCGCGGGCCGAGCCCCTTCTCGAAGAGCTCTCCCAGCCGTTCGACGAGCTTTGGCGTGCGAACCACCCGGCCGCCGCGCTGGCCGTAGTCCGCCACCGCCCTGGCTCCCCCGCGCCGACGCCGCGTCGCCACGCGGCCCACCGTCGCGACCGACGTCCGGAATGCCAGCGCCAGATCCTCCCGCGACGCCTGGTCCAGCACCACCGAGAGGTACACATCCCGTGAAGCGACGTCGTCCGAGGCGTACATGCCCAGGAGCTCGCCACGCACGAACACGGCGCACCGGCCGTCGTCGTGCTGCTCGACGCACCCGCCGCGTCCGAACCAGATCCGGTTGGGCTCCGTCTCCGCCACGCCCGCCTTCATCGCACTGCTCGCCGTCGCGATCATCGGCGACCATCGTGGCACGGCCGATCCCGCCCCCATAGCTCGCGCCGTGTCCCGTCCCCACCAGGATCGTCTGGCCGCTCCGGAACTGAGAACCACCTCCGGTTCGGGTCCGCGAGTCGTGCGCGTGGGGACTCACGCCATCACGGCCATGTCTTCGACGTCGCTCTGGGCCAGACTCTCCCAGCACCGCGGCATCGCGAAGACCGGGGCCGGGAACCATCGCGGCTCCATCTTTCGGCTACTCGTTGGTGAAGTTCTTCTCCACCGCGACAAGCTCGAAGTGGCGACCTGGGGCGTGGGTAGCAGTCGGCGCGGGGCGGGAAGTCGGTCTGGCCTGCCCAGGGACGTGGTTCAGCAGCGCGAGCGACCTGAGGAGTTCGAGGGGGCAGCACGGGAGAGGTACGCACGGGAGAGGCAGGCAGCGTAGTGAACCTGTCGCCGGCAGCTTCAGCTCGTTCTGCTCCGGGGCATCGGCTCGTGCCCGCTCTGTCGACAACAGGTCGACGCCGCCGGACCGCGCGGCCCGTCGAGGATGTGATCGAGTAGTGTTAGTGACGCGATGTCAGCGAGCTGGCGGCGACGGGCGCAGAGACGAACGGCTTGCTTGAACCACGACTCTCGGCTGCTCGAGCGACGTTGCGGGGCCGCGCCGTGCCCGCACAGCCCGCGATGGGCCACGATCGGGCGCTGCGCCGATACGCCCTTGACGCGCGGCACGGCCCTTACCTAGACTGCGCGTTCACTCAGGTCGTTGGGGGGTAGCTCACAGTGAACACCTTTGGTGCGCCCGGAGGCGGCGGGGCGACGCGTGTCGACAGCGCGTCGCGCAGCCGCTAGTCCGTCTCCGTCGCCAGCGCACCCAGCGGATCGCCCGGCATAGCCCGGTCGCGGCCAGAGGTGCGTCGTCGTCGGAGACCGCGCGCCCTCGTGGAGGAGTGTCGTCTTGAACACCAGGAACGTTGCGAAGCTCGACGCGAACGAGTGCCCGTGGCCGCCGGAGCTGGATGCGGCCGCGCTGGCGCGGGTGCCGCTCAACCGCTATCCGGACGCGGCCGAGCACGAGAGATTGAAGGCGTTCATTGCCGAGCTCAACGGCGTGCGCCGCGGCGCGGTGTCCCTCGGGAACGGCTCCGACGACCTGCTCTTCCGGTTCCTGCACGTGCACCAGGGTGCCCACGTGCTCGTCTTGCACCCCAGCTACCCGTTCCACCCTGAGTTTGCGCTCCGGAACCATTGCCGGGTCACGACGCTGGCGCTCGACCGCCGGTACCAGCTTCCCGCCTCGTTCGCCGCGGACGTCGCGAGCATCGCGCCGGACGTGGCATTCATCTGCTACCCGAACAACCCGACGGGCACGCTCTACGATGCCGGAGTGCTGGCGCGCGCCGTGGCGGAGCATGCAGACACGCTCTGGGTGTTCGACGAGGCGTACTACGAGTTCTCCCGGCGCTCGATGCTCCCGCTGCTCGAGGCGGGCCACGAAAACGTGGTGATCCTGCGCACGCTCTCGAAGGCCTGGGGGCTGGCAGGCGTTCGCTTCGGATACGCGTTCTCGACCCCGGCGATCGGGGCGAGCCTCGACGCATCGCTCCTGCCCTATCACATCAGCTCGCTCACCCTCCGCGCCGCGTGGACGCGCGTGCGATCGCATTCTCCGCTCGAGATCGTCCATCGGCTCGTCACGGCGCGAGACCGCCTCTCGTCCGCGCTGGCGCAGCTGCCCGGCGTGGAGGTCGCTCCGAGCGAGGCGAACTTCCTTTGGGTCACCTGTGCTCGCGCCGGCCTCGCGGACCACCTCGAGCGCTGCGGGATCCTCGTGAAGGCACCCAGGCTGGGCGGGCCGGGGGTCCGCATCAGCGTGGGCTCCGAGGAGGAGAACGAAAGCGTCATGCGCTGCGTCGCGGAGCACGCCCGTGGTTCATGAGCCCGAACTGGTGGAGATCATGCCCGACGGCGAACGGGTGTTCTCGCTCCTGTCGCAGAAGCGCCTCCGCCTCGCCGGGAGCACGATCGACATGGACCTCGTCGAGTTTCCGGCGCACGTGGCGACGCCGCCGCGCGTCCACCGCCGCTTCAACGAGTACTTCCACGTGCTGGGCGGCGAAGGCGTGGTGGTGCTGAACGGAGAGCCTCAGGCCATCCGCGCCGGGCACTCCTTCGCGGTCGAGCCCGGCACCACGCACTGCTTCGAGACAGGCGACCTGGGGCTCCGGATCATCGCCGTGTGTGCCCCCTTCTTCGACCCGGAAGACAACACGATCGTGGGGGCGCCGTGACCTGCGCGGACCTCATCGCCGAGTGGCTCGTCACGGCGGGCGTGGACACCGTCTTCGGGCACACCGGCGGGCGCATCCTCCCGCTGGTGCAGAGTCTGAACGCGCGTCGCGACGTGCGCTTCGTGTGCGCCGCACACGAACAGGGCGCCGCGTTCATGGCTGAAGCCTACGCGCGCATCCGGGGGCTCGGCTGCGCGGTGAGCACCAGCGGACCAGGAGCGACGAACCTCGTGACCGGCGTCGCCTCGGCGTACTACGACGGCGTCCCGCTTGTGGCGGTGACCGGCCAGTCGGAGCTGGCCGACTTCGGCCGGGGCGGGATCCAGGAAGGCTCGGGCCGAAATCGCTCTCCGGACGTCCAGCGGATGTTCGCTGCCGTCACCAAGTCCTCGCTGCGGGTGGAGTCCCCCGAAGCGCTCCCGTCGATCCTGGCGCGAAGCCTGGACGAGGCGATCTCGGGCCGCAAGGGCCCCGTCCACGTGGACGTGCCCTACGACGTGCTCACGGCGCCGGCGCCGGCCGGAGCGGCGCCGCGGGGAGGGAGTCGGCGGGATCCCTGCCCGAACCCGGACGACGTCGCGCCCCTGCTCCGCCTCCTCGCGCGCGCCGAGCGCCCATGCTTGATCCTCGGGGGAGGCGCGGTGGGGCAGCTCGAGGTCGTCGAGCGCATCCTGCGCGCCTGCGACCGCGCGGATCTCCCGTTCTGCAACACGCTGGCGGCCCGGGGGCGGGTCGACGAGGCGTCGCCGCTGTACCTGGGGCAGGTCGGGGTCTATGGACAGGACATCGCCAACGAGTACGTGCTCGAGGTGGCGGACCTGGTCGTGTACGTCGGTGTCTCGTTCCAGTACCTGAGCACGCTCGGCTGGCGCCGGGGACGGGGTGCGCTCGCGTCGGTAAACATCGAACCGGCCGCCGCCGGCGCGCCGCCGGGGCCCGCCTTCCGGATGTCGGCCGCGCAGTTCGCCGCCGCGCTCGACGCGGAGCCGCTCGAGCGACGCGGTCCGGACCCGCGTCCGGCGATCGCAGCGCGGCGCGAGGCGCTGGGGTTCTACCCGCAGCGGCGCCTCCTCAATTTGGGCGCGTGCGCCTGCGGCCGGGGTCACGCGCTCAACCCGGCGCTCGCGGTCCGCCTGCTCACGGACTCCTTCCCCGCCGACGCACCCGTGATCCTGGACTCGGGGGAGAACGCCTACTGGTCGATGATGTCGGCGCGCCTGCATCGCGGGCAGCGCCTCTTCGCGAACGCCGGGCTGGGGGCGATGGCGTACGGGGTCGGCGCTGCGGTGGGCCTGTCCCATGCCCTCGCGGAGCGACGTCCGACCATCCTGTCGCTGATCGGCGATGGAGGCCTGCTGATGGGGCAGGGGGACCTCTCCACGCCGCCGGCGCCGGGGTCCCGCATCGTGTGGGTGGTGTTCGCGAACGGCATCTTCGGGACGCAGAAACACTGGCAGCGAGATCACTACGAGGGCCTGTTCGGAGGCACGGATCTCCCGCCGATCGACTACCGGGCCCTGTGCCAGGCCATGGGGCTCGCCCACCGCGCGGTCGCGGATCCGGCGGCGCTGGAGCAGGCGTGCCGCGAGGCGGGGAGCGGACCGTCGCGGCAACTGTGGGAGCTGTCGATCTGCCCGGAGCTGAAGCCGCTGCAGGCCCTCGGCGCGAGGTTGGTGAAGTGAGCGGCGACGTGGCGTTGGTCATCCTCTCCGGCGGGAACGCGAGCCGGGTCGCGCGGCTGGCGGCAGGCCGCCCCAAGGCGCTCCTGCCGGTCGGGGGCGCACCGCTCGTGGTGCATCACCTGCTCAAGGCGGAGCGGTTCCCCTGCCGGCCCTACCTGCAGGTCCACATCGACAACCACGGGTTCGGCGAGGAGCTCGGGGAGTGGCTGCGCGCGCTTCGCCGCCCCCTGCCCGTCCTGCGCACGCACGGCGATCTCTCGGTGGCGATGCGCCAGATCTGCGACCTGGGGCACCCGGAGATCTTCCTCGTCAACGGGGACGTCGTCTCGGACGTCGACTACGCCGTCGTCCACCGCGCATTCCGGGAGCGGGGCGCCTCGGCGCTCACCGTCTCGGTCCCGGGCGGCGCGGAGCGCGGGTGCAGCGTCCCGCGCGACTGGCTGGAGGTCGGGACGGAGGGGCCGCCGCACGATCTCATGGGGCTCACGGTAATCCGCAGGGAATTCCTCGCCGCGATCGCGGAGCGCGTCGCCTACGACTTCTGGGGAGCGGTGCGCGCGCTCCTGCTCCGAGCGCCCGGCCGCCATGGCGTGGAGGTGCTCGAGACCTCGGCGCGGTGGCACGACGTCGGGACGGTGGATCGGTTCTTCTCCGTCAACCTCCAGGCGACGGAGCTCGACTACCTGTCCGCGCCGCTCGTCGCCCGTGGATTCGTCGAGCGGACCGACGCCGGCTCGCTCCTCGCCCGCGGTGCTCGGGTCGAGTCGCGGGCCGTGGTCAGGTCCGTCGTCTGCGCTGGCGCCTGCGTGACGGCGGCGTCCCGGCTGAGCCGGAGCGTGGTCCTGCCCGGCGCCCGCGTCGACGCGCAGGTCGAGGTCGCCGACGGCTGGCTCTTCGCTCCGGCATGGGCGGAGCGGTACGAGGGCACCGTGCCCGGCTCCGCGGCGTCCCCTTCGGTCCCGTCCTTCACAGGTGGCACGTACGCATGAAACTCCCCCTCTTCCTCTTCCGCGCGCGCGTCTTCTTTACGCTAGCCGTCGTGTCGCTGACCGCCGTGTTCCTGTACCGGACGTACATCAGCGTCGACTCGGTGGCGGCCGTCGTCTGCGCCCATCGCATCAGCGTGAGCGCCCCCATCTCGGGATCGGTGACCGCACGGGCAGCGCTCGCCGTCGGCGCACGGGTCCAACGGGGCAAAGAGCTCTTCCACCTCGTGAACCGACGGCTCGACGAGCGCGCGCTCATCGAGACGCGCCAGGCGGTCGCCCAGGCCGAGGCCGAGGTGGAGCGGCTCCGGCGGCGCCTCGACGCGGAGCGAGGGACGCTCGCGCGGGTCGAGCGCGGGTTCACGGCAGCGCGGGCCAGCCAGGTCGCCGTCCTGACCCGTCGGCTCGACGGGAGCGCGCTCAAGGCGAGCGAGCTCGCGGCGCAGCTCCGGTACCTCGAGCACGAGCAGGTGCGACGAGACGTGCTCGCCGCGGCGGAGGTGCTCTCGCGCTCCGAGCAGGAGGCACACTCGTCCGAGGTGGACTCGCAGCGGGCGCGCCTGGCGGCCCAGCAGAGCGAGGTAACCGCCGCCGAGCAGCTGCTCGACGCGGTCCGTCGCGGCGAGGTGATCGAAGACGCGTTTCTCCCTTCCGTGCGGGACCTCCAGGAGCGCCGCGCCGACGCCACCGAGACGATCGCGGCCCTGAACGCCGACCTCCGCGGCGCGGAGCGGCGGCTCGACGCCTTGCGCGCGGCGCTCGAGGAGCAGTCCGCGCTGGCCGCGCGGCTCCGCGAGGCGGCGCTCGTGGCGAGCACGAACGGAGTCGTCGTGGAGGTCGCGGCCGGGCTGCAGGAGGACGTCGCCAACGGTGACCCGCTGGTCGCGTACGTGAACTGCGAGGAGCTCTACGTCATGGCGGTGGTGCGCGGCCGGGTGTACCGGGAGGCGGGCGCCGGCCGGCTGCGCTCCGCGCGCGTGGCGATCGGGTCGACGGACTACCCGGGCGTGATCATCGCGGTCGATCCCCGCCCGTTCCCGCGCAGCGGGATCACTCCCTCGGCCGAGGCGGTGATCCCCAAGCCCGACTCGGCCGGCGAGTACGGGTACGTGCTCGTGCGGATGGATCCCACCGCTGAGTTGGCCGAGCGGTGCCCGGTGGGCGCCCTCGCCAACGTGAGCCTCCGGCCGTGAGGGGCCGCAAGGGGTTGCCCGGGGGGGCGCGATGAGCGCGGAACACGCGATCTGCCTGGCCGCGGCGCTGGTGCTGTCCTCGGCGTTCGTGCTGATCCTCCCCCACGTCCGCCGGACTGATCCGCTGGTGCGCGGGATCCTGGTCCTCATCGCGCTGTTCTTTCTCTCGCGGTACCTGACCTGGCGCGTGTACTCCGTGGTCAGCGCAGCCGAGCTGTCGGTGCCCTATGCGATCGCGGTGATCGTGCTCGTGTTCGAGGTGTTCCAGGGGCACCTCTCGCTGAGCTCCATGCCCGCGAACCGGAACCGCTCCGACCGGACGCCCGAGGTCGAGGCTCACCTCGGGTGGTGGGGCGCGCACGAGCCGCGTATCGACGTGTTCATCCCCACGTACAACGAGAACCGGGACGTGCTCGAGCGGACGTTCGTCGGCGCGCGCCACCTCGAGTACTCCAACGTCCAGGTCCACGTCCTCGACGACGGCAGGCGCGACTGGGTTCGCGGCCTCGCGGCCGAGTTCGGCTTCGACTACATCACCCGCTCCAACAATGCGGGGTACAAGGCCGGCAACATCAATCACGGCCTCGCCGTCCTGCGCGAGCGCGGCGTGGCGACGGATTTCCTCGCCGTGTTCGACGCCGACTTCATCGCGCGACCGGAGTTCCTCAGGCGCACCCTTGCCCTGTTCGGGCCCGCGCACCCGCGCGTCGGCCTGGTCCAGACCCCGCAGTACTTCTTCAACCCCGACCCGTTTCAGTACGCGTTCCGCGCCGGGCCGCTGCTCCCCGACGAACAGCGCGCGTTCTTCGACTATCGCCTTCCGGTCATGGACGTGGGCGAGAGCGCCCTCTGCTGCGGCACGTCGTTCCTCGTGCGGATGGAGGCGCTGGCGGAGGTGGGCTACTTCCCCGGGGAGACGATCTGCGAGGACTCCTTCGCGTCGCTCAAACTGCGTGATGCAGGGTGGAAGACGTTGTACCTGAACGAGGTGCTGAGCGTCGGGCTGGCGCCGGAGGGGATCAACGAGTTCCTGACGCAGCGGTATCGCTGGTGCCTGGGATGGATCCAGATCGCGCACCTCCGCTGCTTCGGCGGGAAGCCGAGGAAGCGCCTCCGCGACGTCTGGGTCTTCTTGCAGATGATCTCGAAGTGGCCATTACCGAGCGTGATGCGCGTCGTCTGGACGGCCATGCCGCTGATGGTGATCTGCCTCGACTCGACCGTCTATCAGATGAGCGCCGAGCAGTTCGCGGGGCTTCGGTTCCCGCTGCTCGTCGCCATGTACGGGCTGACGTGGCTCTCGGGGTTCTCGGTCATGCCCTTCTTCTCCGACGGCCAGGTCCTCTTCGTCGCTCCCACCCTGTTCATGGCCTGCTGGAACTTCTTCACCGGCAGGCAGGGCGAGCGATTCACGGTCACCGACAAGGGGGTGAGCCGCGACGCCTGGGTGTTCCACTGGAGGCCGGCGCGGCTCCCCTTGCTCTTGCTCGCCCTCACGATCGGCGTGCTCGCGACCGAGGTGTTCTCCAACAACGTCTCCGGTGACGCCGGCCGCGTCGGGATCATCCTCTGGGCGCTGCTCAATTGCTTCGCGCTCTACGTGGCCATCGTGCCGTGCTTCGAGCCCCCGCAGACGCGGCGCGCCGTCCGCTTCCGGCGCACCGTGCCGGTCACCGTGCGCATCGGTGGCGAGCCGGAGCTCGCTGCGGAGACCGTGGACGTCTCGGAGCGCGGGCTCCGCATCCGGGCTCGCGTCACCTGGCCGGTGGGTTACCCGCTCGATGTCCGCATCGAGGCGACGGGGCACACGCGCGCGGCGGTGGTTCGCGGCCACCACCGGGACGGCTCCATGGGGGTGGAGCTGCTGCAATCAGACGAGGAGCGGCGCGCGCTCATCCGCTGGATCCTCGCCTCACCCGGGTTCGTTCCGGAGATTCGGGCGTGGGACGGCTTCGAGGGCGTCCGGCGGATCTTCGCGCACATGGTCACGCCTGCGCTGCGGCGCCGTGCCGACGGGAGCGCAGGGAGCGTTCGGCGGCTGCTCGGATCGCGAGCGCGCTCGTGGCGCCCGACCGGCGAGCGGGTGGGGTCGCTGCACGAGCCGCCCGCACCGGGCGGCCTCGCCTGACCCCCATTTCCTCACATCTCCATCCAGAGGGATCGACCGAATGCTTCCCATCTCCGTATGCATGATCGTGAAGAACGAGAGCGCCGTCATCGAACGCTGCCTGGGCGCGGTGGCCCGCTGGGCGGAGGAGCTCGTCGTCGTCGATACCGGGAGCACGGACGACACGTTGGAGCGCGCCGCCGGGTTCTCGACCGCCCGCGTCCACCGCAGGGGCTTCGTGGACTTCTCCGAGGCGCGGAACGCCTCGCTCGAGCTCGCCACGCGAGACTGGATCCTGGTGCTCGACGCCGACGAGTGGATCGCCCACGGCTCCGAGAACGAGCTCGCGCGGGCGCTGCAGTCGGGACGGGACCACCACGCGCTCTGGCGGATCAACTTCCTCTCCGGCGGGGGCATGAACCTCACCCCGATCACGCGGCTCATCCGGCGGGCCGCCGGATATCGCTACGAGAAGTCGTACGGGGAATCGCTCAACTACGCGATCATGCGCAAGCACGGCCTCACCACCGTCCACGATGAGATCGACGTGGCGATGCTCCACGACGGCTATCTCCTCGAAGACGAACGCCGGCTGCGGCGCAAGCTGGAGTACGGGGTGAGCCACGGCAGCGCGAAGCTCGCGGCCGGGGAGGCCGACGACGCCGACCTGTACTACCTTTGCCTCAACCTCTCGCATCTTGGCCGGCACGCCGAGGCCGACGCGGTCTCGCGGGAGCCTGCGCAGGCTAGGCCGGACAGCCACCTGCTCGGGAAGTTCCGCTGCCTGCTGCACCTCCTGCGCGGCGAATGGCAGGAGGGCGACGCGTGGTACGAGCGCGTGATCCGACGCCACCCGACCGACTATGCGCTCGCCATGATGCACGCAAAGAGTCTCGCGCGGCGCGGCGAGATCGCGGCAGCTTGCGCGCGTTTCGAGGAGATCCGCGCCGCGTACACCTGCCACGTGGGGGCGTCGCTGAACCTGCTGCGGCTGCACGGCGCGTCCGCTCCGCGGCGTCGCGCCTGGACGCCGCTCGAGGAGCAGTGCCAGGCCGAGCTCGATCGCGCCACCGCGCTCGCCGCCAATGCCGTGAACGCAGGTGCAGACCTCCTCGACTATCGCATCATCGACGAGCTCTTGCATGCCTGACGTGACCGAGCTGTTCTTCGTCGACTCCGTGGACCTGCTCGGACGCCAGCCGGCGCTGTTGCCGGTGGTGGAGGCGGCGCAGGTCGGGGTCGTTCACGTGCTACCGTATCGGTACATGGTGCGCGCGCTGGCGCGCGACCTCGCCCGCGCGCGTCCGCCGCCGGAGGGCTACGACGTCGTGTGCGTCGGGAGCGCGGGGGAGCGAGTCTACGCCGCCGTGCGCGGAGTCGTGCCGACGCGGGCGGTGATCACGGCCGAGGCCTGGCGCGAGTTCGGGCCGAGCTTCCGGCCGGAGCGGCTGGAGCTCGGGGTCGCCGGTCACCGCGTGGTGCTCCCGTCCCACGCCGCGGCGTCGCTCCATGGGGGCGCCGAGCTGCTCCTCTTCGACGACGTCGTGTACTCGGGCGACACGCTGCGCGGGGTGGTCGATGCCATCGCGCGCGAGAGGCGGTACGAGCGCGTCCACGCGGCGGCGCTCATCTCCCTCCGCACCGCGGCGGCACTCGGGTGCGCGACGGTGCACGGGACTACCTGTGACCGCCCGGCGCTCTGGCCCGAAGGCCGCACCGAGCTCGTGGACCTCGTCGATCTGGTCGCGCCGGACGCGCTGCGGTTTCATGACGGCGTGGGCCGCACCTTGATGGACTGGCTCGCGCTCACGCGCGACCAGCTGTTCGGCGCGGCCTACGAGCCGGTCGCAGCCATGCTGCGCCGCTACGTCCGGCCCGGGCTGCACGGACCAGGGCTGGACAGCACGCCGCGCGCCGCATATAGCATCGAGCATCCACAGCAAGCGGAAGCTCATGGCCGCGCGGAGAACCACTCGTGATCCTCCACTATCCTTCCGAGCGGGAGCGGCTTCGCGCCCGGCTCGCCCGGCGTGAGTCGCTGTTCAGCGAGAACCTCTACGACACGGTGCGCGGCCACTTCAAGGCGGTTCGCGAGCACGGCGACGACCACGTACGGACGCTGACGCAGCAGTATGACGGCACCGCGGTCCAGGACCTGGTGCTCCCGGCCGACCTCGTCCGGCGCTGCGTCGAAGGGATCCCGGCGGACCTGCGGCGCGCGATCGATCAGGCGCGCCGCCACGCTGACGAGGTGAACACGCTCCTCCTCCCCCCGCGCGAGTGGACGAAGGAGGTGCGCCCCGGCACTCTCGTCGGCGAGAAGGTGACCCCGCTCGACACGGTGTGCCTCTGGGTGCCCGCGCGAAAGGGGCCGCTCGTCTCCACGGCGATCATGCTGACCGTCGCCGCCAAGGTCGCTGGTGTCCGGCGCATCGTCGTGGCGCTCCCGCCCACGGCGGAGGGGAAGGTCGACGAGGCGACCGTGGCCGCGGCGGCGCTGTGCGGCGCAACCGACGTCGCGTGCGCGAACGGCGTCGGGATCATCGCCGGGTGCACCTTCGGCACGGAGAGCCTGCCCCGCGCGCAGGGGATCTTCGGCCCTGGGCCGGCCGGCATCGCCGCGGCGATGGCGATCGCGTACGCACACGGCGCGCGGACCGTGCTGGGCATCGGCCCGACCGACAGCGCGATCCACTGGGACGGACGGACGTCGGTCACCCAGATGGCGTACGACTTCGTGAATGAGTCCGAGCACGGGCCGGACTCCGTTTCGTTGCTGGTCACCACGGACGCGGCCGCGGCCGCCGCCCTCGAGACGGAGATCGACCGGGTGCTCGCCGCGTCGGGGCTCAAGCGCGCCGAGGTCGTTCGCACGACGCGGGGCGAGACGGGCATGTCGACCATCGTCGTCTGCGAGAGCGAGGCCCAGTGCGTCGAGGTCGTCAACGCGTTCGCGCCCGAGCACATGCTCATCCGCTGCGCGAAGCGCGAGGATGCGCTGCGCGTCCGCGCGGGCATCGTCAACTGCGGCGAGATCCTCCTCGGGGAGTACACGCCGTTCTCGGCGGCGAACTACGCCATCGGTATCACGGCGGTGCTCCCCACGAACGCCTACTCCCGCTCGATCTCCGGGATCACCGCGCGAGAGATGCTCAAGGTCTCGACCCTCGGAGAGCTGACGCGCGACGGCTTGGCGGGGATCCGCGAGACCATCGGCGTCCTCGCCCAGTTCGAGGGACTCCCCTTCCACGCCCTCGCCTCCGAGCGAAAGTTCGACTGACAGCGCAGCATGGTTGATCGGATCGCCGAGTTCTGAGCGACGAGGTGAATCGGCGGGGCGGCCCTGCGCGTCGCCGCTGCTGGTCGCGGCCCCGTCGAGCGTGGCGCGGCGATCCGCGCCGCCGCGAGAGCGGCTGGCGTATCGGAGCGGACCGTGCGGCGCTCGCTGCGGCGGAACCGTCCCCCGTCCAGTCCTGTTCCCGGCGACGTGCGCTGACCCTGGAGCCCTGCGACGAGGACGCAGGGTTCGGCCGCGAATGCGACGCTCCAGAGACGCCTTCCTCCCGCTACTGGAGCGACACTCGGGTGCATGCCGCGGCGGTTCGCAGCAACGAGCAAATAGTCGAGATCTCGTGACTTACCTTGCGAAGGCCCTTGGTGAGACACCTCGGAGGTGACATCACTAGAACAAGGCGCCGCGCAGCCGCGGCAGAAGGAGCGAGACGGGCCCGGGAGCGGGTGACTCCCAGACCGGTTGCACGCCCCCGCAACCACGGACGGACCACCTGAACCCAGAGGGATCAGGAGGTTCGGCAAGAAGATGGAGCCGGACACCTCGTAACAGGGTGTCCGGCTTTCTTCTTTCTGGGGCCCGGTCGCCCCGGCTTTCGTCGGTTCCGTCACCCGGATCTCGGCGTCCACCGGCTTGGGCGTGAGCGTCAGCTCCCCCAGGACGGCCTTCAGCATCTCCCGAGCAGCGACAGGATCGGCGTACAGCGTCGCTTGGAGCCGCATCAGGCTGTCTCGAATGGCTCGCGCAGGGGGAGAGAAGACGAAGCGCTCGCTGGGCGACGCGCTCGCCAGGTCGCCTTCCAGCCTTCGGACACGGGCCTCGGCTTGCGTCAGGTCGCGCGCCACTGCGTCCGAGTGGCCGTGCGCCTTGAGGTAGCCGAGGAGGTTCTCGACGGCCTTCTTGGCCTCGCCGAGCTGGCACTCCAGATCTTTGATGTGCGCGTCGACGCGCGCCTCCTCGCGGGCATCCTGGAACGCCCGCCGGAACTGGGCCTCGTAGAAGGCCACGTTCTCGGGCGTGAAGAGCGTCTTCTTGAGCTCCTCGATGACGGCGGTCTCGATCTTCTCCTGCGAGATGGTGAGCGTGTTCGAGCAGGTGCTCGACCCGCGCCGCTTGCGCGACGGGCACTGGTAGCCGCGGTACACGCGCCCCGTGTTCTCGTTCTTCTTGCCGCCGTACACGACCATGGCTGCACCGCACACACCGCACTTGAGCAGCCCGCTCAGCAAGTAGGGCGAGAACGTGCGACCCGGCTCGCTTCCGCGGTAACGGCCGTCCCCGCCCCGCTTCAGCTTCGCTGCGCGCTCCTCCGCCAAGGCCTGGACGCGGTCGAAGACGTCCCGCGGGACGATGGCCAGGTCAGGGCGAGGCTCGACGATCCACTCGCTCTCCGGTCGACGCCGGGCGACCCGCTTCCCGGTCTTCCGGTTCTTCACGAAGCGGTCGCGCTTGTAGATGACCTCGCCGCGGTAGATCCGGTTCTTGAGCAGGTACTGGAGGCTCGAGAGGCTCCAGCCACGCTTCCGGCCGGGTCGCCTCCCGGGTTCGGGCGCGACGGCGCCGTGCTTCACCAGGACCTCGACGATCTCGGCGAGAGAACGCCCTTCCAGGCGGAGCTGGTACGCGCGGCGGACCACCTCGGCCTCGGGCTCGTGGATGAGGATCCTCTTGCCGATGCTCAGCGGAGTCCCACTGGAGTCCACGCGCCCGGCCGGGTCCGGCACCGGGACGGAGCGGTAACCGAAGGTGCGGCCTCCGGCGCTCAACCCTCGGTGGACCTGCCCCTCAAGCCCCCGCAGCGTCTTGTGTCGGAGATCCTGGATGTAGACGTCGTCGATGAGGCTCTTCAACTTGAAGCCGAGGTTGGCCGTGGGGTTCGAGCTGCGGAGCCCGTCCACCGTGATGAGCTCGATGCCGTAGTAGTCGCAGTCCTCCTGGAAGGTGAGCGCCTCGGCCATGTTGCGCCCGAGGCGCGACAGGTCGTCGACCACGAGAGCCGAGACAGGCGGCGGCCGTTTGAAGATCGTTTCACGCATCCTGCGGAAGCCATCGCGCCCGGCCTCGGTGGTCCCGGACACCGCCTCGTCCGTGAAGACGAACTCCGCCAGGAGCACGTCACCCTCCTGCTCCACGAGCTTCCGCACGTTACGGAGCTGGTCCTCGATGCTCGTCGCCTTCTGGGCGGAGGTTGAGTAGCGGGCGTAGGCCGCGACCGGGCGGTTCACTTTGTGCCCTTTCGGCCGCCTGTAGCCGGCTCGAACGGCAGCGGCGGCGCCACGTAGCCCGGTGGGTAGACCGGCGTCGGCTCGGGCGGCCATCCCTTCGCGACGTGGGCCTCCTTCGCCCAGGCCTTGGCAGCGATGCGGGCCGTCACCTCGAGGAGCTCACGCACGCGGAGGTCTGCTGGCGGCGGTGGGTTGGATGGAGTCGGGATGAATTCGGCCGGGTACTCGAGCCACCACTCGATGAACTCGGGCAACGTCGTGGTCCTCTGCGCTGTGCCCTCGTTCACGGTCCGCGTTACCTTGCTCGTGGAGATGCGGAGGGTCACGGCGCCGCCGAGCCGTTCGGAGATCGTGGCAAGGTCCTGCTCGGACCGTGGGTAGAATGCGAGAGGGATCGGGAGGAAGGCGCCCATGCGGCGAGTATGCCGCTTCCGCGCCTCGATGAAGCTCACCTAGTTGTGGGGCGTGTCTGACCCACGCGCTATGCTCTTGAGGATGCTACGCGCGGGGGGCCGCGAACGGGAGCGCGATGTCGACCGACGACTTCTTCAGCAGGCCGAGCGAGCAGTCCGCGGTGAAGGCGGAGATCGTCTCGGCGTACTTCAGAGGGTGGGCTAACGTGATGGTGTCCGAGGCCAAGAAGAGGCCGCGGCCACAGCTCGGATACGTCGATCTGTATAGCGGGCCAGGCATCTACGAGAACGGGATCAAGTCGACGCCGATCCGCATCCTCGAGGAGGCGATCCGCGACCCAGATCTCCGGGGGATGCTCACGCTTCGTTTCAATGACGCAGACCAGAAGAACGCAGCGGCTCTCCGGGCTGCCATCGCCGCAACCCCAGGCATCGGGTCGCTCGAGTACACGCCGGATGTAACGTCCGACGAGGTCTCGCTCGCTACCGCGGAAGCCTTCGAGCGGACCAGGTTCGATCCCACTCTCTTCTTCTTCGACCCTTGGGGCTACAAGGTAAGCGCCCGGTGAACCCCATCTACCAGGACTGAGGAGGCCGCGGCAGGCTCCGCCACGGAGGTGACCGTGGCGAAGACAGAGCGGATCGGCGGGGTGGAACGGGCGCGGCTGCGCGAGTTGGC
>JAEYOU010000448.1 GCA_023411405.1 Pseudomonadota bacterium
CAGCCGCACCGTCCCCCCCGCGATCGACGCGTGCGCGGCGACCGGGACCTGGCAGCTCCCCTGGATGCGCGCCAGGAACCCGCGCTCGGCCTCGACCTGCACGCGCGTCGAGGCGTCGTCCAGGGCCGCGAGGCGGCCGAGGGTGGCCGCGTCGTCCGCGCGCGCCTCGAGCGCGAGCGCGCCCTGCGCCGCCGCGGGCAGCATCTCCTCCGGCGGGAACAGGTACGTGATCCGATCTGCGAGGCCGAGCCGCAGGAGGCCGGCGTGCGCGAGGACGACGGCGTCGAGCTCCTCGGACGCCTTGCGGAGCCGCGTCTCGACGTTGCCGCGCACGACCTCGATCCGGACATCGGGCCGGAGCGCACGGAGCTGGGCGGCGCGGCGGAGGCTCGCCGTCCCGACGCGCGCGCCGCGCGGCAGCGCCGCGAGCCCCCCGTGCCGCGGCGCGACCAGGGCGTCGCGCGGATCCTCCCGCGCCGGCACCGCGCCCACCGTCAACCCGGGCGCGAGCTCCGCCGGGAGGTCCTTCATCGAGTGGACCGCGATCTGCGCCTCGCCGGCGAGCAGCGCGTCCTCGATCTCCTTCACGAAGAGGCCCTTGCCGCCCACCTGCGCCAGCGGGCGATCCTGGATCCGATCGCCGCGGGTCACGACCTCGTGCATGCCGATCTCGAGGCCGGGCTCGCGCGCGCGGAGCAGCGCGGCGACGTGACCGGCCTGCCAGCGGGCGAGCGGGCTGCGGCGGGTGGCGATGCGGAGCATGCGCCCCATCCTAACTCGTCAGCCGGGCCGCGGCCGGCGAACCGGGCTTCGACGCTTCGTCCGGGGCGGCGCGCCGCTCCGGCTCCCCCGCCGCCGGCGCGGCCTCGGGCCCGTCCGGCTCGATCCCGAAGAGCTGGGCCGCCGCCGCGGGCAGCTCGGCGTCGCCGCACGCCGCGGCCTTCTTGAGCCGCGTGGTCGGCGCGTGCAGGAGCTTGTTCACGATCGCCAGCGCCATCGACTCGACGCTCCGCCGGCCCCGCTCGTCGAGCCCGCCGAGCTGCGCCAGCGTCCGCTCGGCCTCCGCCCGGGCGAGCTGCTCGGCGTGGCGCCGGAGCTTCCCGAGCACCGGCAGCGCGGCCCGGGCCCGCCGCTCCTGCGCGAAGGCGAGGACGTCGGCCTCCACGAGCCGCTCGGCCCGCGTGGCCTCGTCCTGGCGCGCCTCGCGGGTCGCGGCCACCACCTTCTCGAGGTCGTCCACGTCGTAGGCGTAGACGTCCATCACGCCGGAGCAGGCGGGATCGACGTTGCGCGGGACCGAGAGGTCGATGAGGCACATCGAGCGGTCCCGGCGGGCCTTCATCGCCGCCTGGACCATGTCCTTCGTGATCACGTACCGGTCGGCGCCGGTCGAGACGAGGATCACGTCCGCCTCGACGAGCAGCCGCGGCAGCTCCTCCCAGGCGCGGAAGGCGCCGTGCACCTGGGCGGCGAGCGCCAGCCCTCGCTCCGGCGAGCGGTTCGCGACGAGGAGCCGGTCCGCCCCGAGCCCGGCGAGCGCCTTCGCGGAGAGCGCGCCCATCTTGCCGGCGCCGGCGAGCAGCACGGTGCGGCCGCGGAGATCGCCGAAGATCTTCTCCACGAGCTCCACCGCCACCTGCGAGAGGCTGGTGATGCCCCGGCCGATCTCCGTCTCCGTCCGGACCCGCTTCGCGGTGGCGAAGGCGTGGTTGCAGAGGCGCGACAGGAACGCGCCCGCCGTCCCCGCGGCGCACGCCACGCCGTACGCCTCCTTCACCTGGCCGAGGATCTGCTGCTCGCCCACGACCATCGAGTCGAGGCTCGCCGCCACCCGGAAGAAGTGCCGGACCGCCTCGATCCCGCGCTTCGCGTAGAGGTGCGCGCCCGCCTCGGCGGCGCGGTGCGTGAAGAAGGCCCGCGCGGCACCCTCGGAGGCCGCGTGCACGAGGACCTCCACCCGGTTGCACGTCGAGACGACGAGCGCCTCCGACGCGGCCTCCGTGCGGACGAGCTCCTGCAGCGCCGCCTTGAGGGCGTCGCCGGAGAGCGCCACCCGCTCGCGGACCTCGATCGGCGCGCTGTGGTGCGAGAGGCCGACGAGGAAGAGCTCGCGCTCGCTCACGGCGCGACCTCCGCGGGCGCGCCCGCGCCCATCCCGTAGTCGCCGGTGTGCCGGGTGGCGCCGGGGAACGACTGCACCGCGCCCATGGCGCCGGCGAGCACGAGGAACCCGACCACCGTGAGCACCGCGTAGCGGCGCCCGTGCCACCCGCGGTGGCGGAGCTGCACCATCGCGGCGTAGAGCACCCAGATCGCGAGGGAGGAGACCTGCTGCGGGTCCCATGACCAGTAGCTCTTCCAGACCGCCGCGGCGTTGAGGGTCCCGGCGAGCAGGGCGAGCGTGAACGCGACGAAGCCCGCCCGCACCAGCCGCTGGTTGAGCTGGTCCAGGGTGCCGAGCGAGGGGAGCCGCGAGAAGAGGGCCCCGAACCGCTTCCCCTTCACCTCGCGCTCCTGCAGGAGGTACATGAGCGCCACGCCGAAGGCGATCCCGAAGAGCGCCACGGCGAGCACGGCCGCGGTCACGTGGAAGGCGGCGTTGCGCACGAGCTCCGCCGGGACGTCGGGGTGCGAGGGGTCGGTCAGCGTCGTCGGGATGAGGGCGACGAGCGCGAGCGGCACGACGAACGCCCCCACCGACGGGAGCCGGTAGAGCTTGTGCAGCACCAGGTAGGCGCCGGCCGCGAGCCAGACGGCCAGGATCATTCCTCCACGGACGGTGAAGAACTCCTTGCCGCCGAACTCGCTGCACCCGGCGCCGATCGCGACGGCGTGGACGACGAACGCCGCGGAGAGGACCCCCAGGCCGGCGGTGGCGAGGCGCGCGTGGCGCGGCCGCGCGAAGTAGGCGACGTAGAGCACCGCCGCGAGGGCGTACAGGATCGTCGCGACGCGGAGGACGATGATGCTCATGGGAGATCCGCTGGCTCGGCGGTGCGCGTCAGGAGAGGTTCTCCAGGAGGTAGCGCGCGAGCGCCTCGGCCTCCTTGCGCCGCTCCTCCAGATCGCGCGGCAGGGGAGCGGCGGCCCCGGGCCCGGCCGCCGGCGCAGGCGCGCCCCTGGCC
>JAEYOU010000484.1 GCA_023411405.1 Pseudomonadota bacterium
GGGCCGGCGATCCCGAGCCCGCGCCGCTGTCCGACCGTGAAGCCGTGGACGCCGGCGTGACGCCCGAGCACCTCGCCCGCCGTCGACACGACCGCCCCGGGCCGCACGCGCTCCGGCGCGCGCAGCGCCACGAACCGCGCGGCGTCGCCGTCGGTCACGAAGCAGATCTCCTGGGAGTCGGGCTTGTGCGCGTTGGCGAGGCCCGCCGCCTCCGCCGCCGCGCGCACCGCCGGCTTCGAGAGCGCGCCGACCGGGAAGACGACGTCGCGGAGCGCCTCCTGCCCGAGCCCGTACAGGAAGTAGCTCTGATCCTTCGCCGGATCCGCCGCGGCGCGGAGCGCGTACCCGTCGCCCCGGCGCTCCACCCGCGCGTAGTGGCCGGTGGCGAGCTTGGCCGAGAGCGCACGCGCCCGCGCGAGGAGCCAGTCGAACTTCACCTCGGTGTTGCACGCGACGCAGGGGTTGGGCGTGCGCCCCTGGACGTAGTCGTCCACGAACCTGTCGATGACGCGGGCCCGGAACCGGGCCTCGACGTTCGCCACGTAGTACGGGATGCCGAGCCTCCGGGCGGCGGCGCGGGCGTCCTCCACGTCGTCGGGCGCGCAGCAGGAGCGGCCGCGCGCGTGATCCGAGAAGTCGGCCACGCGGAGGGTGACCCCGAACACCTCGTGGCCCTGGGCCTTCAGCAGCGCGGCCGCCGCCGCGCTGTCGACCCCGCCGGACATGGCCACCAGGACGCGCACGCGCCCCGATGTAGCGCCGGTCGGCGTGCGCGGGCAACCGTGTGCGGGGCCTGCGGCCCCGCCCGCGATCACGGCGCCGTGCCCGTGCGGGACTCGACCGCCGCCTGCTCGGCCGGCCGCACCGCGATCTCGAGGACGAACTTCGACCCGGTGTACTGGTGCGTCGTCGACGCCGGCTGCGTCCGCGGCGGGCTCTCTACCCAGGCCCTTCCGCCGTGCGCCTCCGCGATGCGCCGGACCACCGGCAGGCCGAGCCCCGACCCCGGCGGGCGCGCCTCCTCGCCGTACCGCGACGCGGCGTGGTGGAGCGGCTCGAAGATCTGCTCCTGCTCCTCCGCCTCCACCCCCGGGCCCTGATCGTACACCGCGTAGCGCAGCCGGCCGGGCTCGCGCAGGACCTCGATCAGCACCTCGCCGCCGTGCGGCGAGAACTTCACCGCGTTCGAGACCAGGTTCGCGAGGGCCTGGCGCACCTTGCGCGCGTCGGCCAGCAGCGGCGGGGCGCCCGACTTCACGACCTGGAGGTGGAGCCGGGCGTCGCGGACGGCCGCGTGCTGCTCCGCGGCGACCTCGTCGGCCAGCTTGTCCGGATCGAGCGGCGCCTCGAGCAGCGGCGCGTGACCGGCCTGGAGCGAGGCGAAGTCCGCGAGGTTGTCGAGGATGCGCGTGAGCCGGCCCACCGCCTGGGTCATCGCGTCGACGATCTTGCGCTGCTGCGGGCCGAGCGCGCCGGCCTTCTCCGACTGGAGGATGCGGAGGTAGCCCGCGAGCGGGGTCACCGGCGTCGAGAGCTCGTGGGAGAGGTTGTGGATGAAGGCGCTCTTCAGGCGATCGGTGTCGACCAGCTTGTCCACCGCGCGCCGCTGTCCGGCGAGCGCGCCCTCGAGCCGGACCGCCACCGTCCCGAGCAGCGCCCGCAGGGCCTCCAGCTCCCGCTCCGGCGCGAGCCGCTCGCGCTCTCCCTGGAGGAACTCGCGGAGCCGCTCCGGGAACGCCTCGTCCACCGCCCGGGGCAGGAAGCCGTCCGCTCCGGCGGCGAGCACGGCCTTGCGCTCGTCGACCGAGCCGCCCATCGCCACGATGGGAACGCCCGCGAGCGCCTTCTCCTGGCGGAGCCGCGCCGCGAGCTCGGCGCCCTCGAGATCCGAGCCGTGCACGTCCGTGAGGACGAGGTCGGGGCGCGAACGGAGCGCCCGGCCGATCGCGTCGAGCCCGGAGCCGGTGTCCTCGACCGCGAAGCCCGCCGCCTCGAGCAGCTCGCGCGCGCGCCGGCGGGCGCGGTCGTCGTCCTGGATGAAGAGCACCCGAGGGGCCATGGGAACCCGGGGATTATATGCTCCCCGCCTGCTGCGCCGACCAGTCGCGGAGCGCGGCGCGAAGTCGCTCCGGCTCGTTCTCATGGGGATCCTGCAGCACCCGGTCGAGCAGGTGCCGGAGCGCTTCGCCGACGCGTGGCCCCGGAGCGGTGCCCAGGACGGCGGCCACCTCGCGCCCGTCGAGCGCGAGATCACGGATGGCGAACGGAGGCGCGTCGCGGAGGACCGCGGTCACACGTTTGCGGATCCGCGCCACCTCGGCGCTCGCGCGCCCTCGGGACACCGCCGGGGACACGCGCGCTTCCGCCGCAGCCAAGGCGAGGAGCGTGTCCACCCGTTGGGGCTCCACGCGCGAGATCCAGCGGCGGAGCGCGACCGGATCCGGCGCGGGCAGTCCTGCGCCGGGCGCGCGCCGGCACGGGAAGGAGCGGATCAGCGCCGTCGCGGCGTCGCTCACCTGCCGCGGGAGCCGGAGCG
>JAEYOU010000510.1 GCA_023411405.1 Pseudomonadota bacterium
AGCTCCGGCCGCCGCAGCAGGAACCCCACCGTCCGCTCGAACTCCTCCGCCTCGAGGGCGAGCGCACGCGCGCGGAGCTGCGGGAAGCGCGCGAGCGCGGCGGCGCCGTCCGCCGCGAGGTCGTAGCGCGAGAGATCGAACCGCTTCTGGCGGACGACGAGCGTGCCCGCGACGACATCGCCGAGCCGCTGCTGCCGCGGGCCGAGCGCCACCGCCAGGATGGCCGGGGCGTAGGCCAGCGGGAGCTCCACGGCGCGGAGGAGGTTGCGGACCAGCGACTCGACGAGGCCGGGCGGTCCCCCGTCCTCGCGCACCACGCGGATGCCCGCGAGCCGCTTCCCCGGCGTCCGCCCGCCGCCGAGGGTCTCCCAGAGGACGTCCCAGCCCCAGCCCGCGAGGAAGACCGAGACGAGGGCGGCGAGCTGGCCCAGCCAGCCGAGCGCCTGGAGCTCGCGGAAGAGGTCGCCGGAGACGGAGTAGGCCACGAGCACCGTCAGCCAGAGCAGGACGATGCAGCCCGCGTCGGCGAGCCACGCGAAGGCGCGGGCCCCGAGCCCCGCGAGCTCGAGCGTCACCGCCACGCGCTCCGGCGTCTCCAGCTCGAGGGTGGGCCGCGCCTCCATGGGGGCCGATCCTAGTCCATCCGTGCGGCGGCTCCACGCGCGTTGTAGAGAGGGGCATGCCCAGGCTCCGCGCGCTCGTCCTCGATCTCGGAGAGGTGCTGGTCCGCTCGCAGCCCGCCGAGCTGGTCCGGCGCATGGCCGAGACCGCCGCCGTCCCCCTCCCCGCCTTCCAGGCCGCCTACTGGGCGCACCGGACGGAGTTCGACCGCACGGGCAGCCCGCGGCGGTACTGGGACGACGTCCTCCGCGACGCCGGCTCCCCGCTCCCGCCCCCGGCCCGCGACGCCGCGCGCGCCCGGCTCGGCGCGCTCGACGCCGAGTCGTGGACCCAGTACCGCGAGGAGGTCTGGGAGCTCGCCGCACGGTTCCGGACCGACGGTCGCCGGACCGCGATGCTCTCCAACTGCGGGCCGGAGGTGATCGATCGGGTACGCGCCCAGCGCGACGTGACCCGGTACTTCGACGCGCTGGTGATCTCGTGGGAGGTCGGCGCGCTCAAGCCCGAGCCCGCGATCTACCGGACCGCCCTCGAGCGCCTCGGCGTCGCGCCCGAGGAGGCGCTGTTCGTCGACGACCGGCCCGAGAACGTCGCCGGCGCGCAGGCGGTCGGGATGCACGCGATGGTCTTCGAGGGCGACGCGTCCCTCCCCGCCCTCCGCGCGCGGATCGCCGCAGGCCTCGAGGGGTGACGCCCCGCCGGCGCCGCCGAGCGGCGGACGGGGCCGGATCCTGGTAAGAATGGCCCGCCGGACGGGGTGCTAGCTCAATGGTAGAGCAGCGGCCTTTTAAGCCGTTGGTTCCGGGTTCGAGTCCCGGGCGCCCCATCAGTCTCCCGCTACTGCGCCAGCGGTTCCGCGCGTTCAGCGTTCCTCGTCTCCCTCAGCTCTCCCCCGACGGCCTCGTGTGCCGGAGCTGGTGGAGGTTCCTGGACGGCGCCAGGCCTGCCCGACTTCGCGGGGCAGCCGCTCGAGACTTCTCGGTGTTCATCCGGTCGTAGGTCAGCTGGCGAGCTTCGGCCGCTTCGTCTTCCGGGCGCGCGTGGCTGGTCGCTCGATGCGCACGGCGAGGAAGGAGGACACGTTCAGCTGGATCCCGAGCTTCGAGAGCACAGCCAGTTCCTCGGGCGAGAAGCACGTGTTCACGACCCCCCACTCGCGCGCGTCGGCCATCACGCCCACGTCGAGGAACAGCGCCGCCCCCGCACTGCGGGCGGCGCGCAGCGCTGGTGCGATCCTGGAGACCGCGTCGATGATCTTGCCGACGACCGTCTCCCACTTGGACCCCGACGCCAAGTCGAGCTTGAAGCCGCCGTCTTCATGCTTCCGCCGCCCGACGTGCACGTCTCCGGGTCGCCAGGCGTCGTACGACTTCAGCTCCGGGTGCGTTGCCAGGAACGACGGACCGTCGATTGTGGGGGACGTCACCTGGAGGATGGCCACGAAGTCCTTGGAGCCCTTCATGGCGTCATCATCACTGACGCCGGGCGATCGACCAAGCCCATCGGCGCTCCCGACAAGGCACCGCGAGTTGTGTTGGGCGCGCGAGAGTAGACTTGTGCGATGGCTCGACGCCCGTTCCCGTTCGCTCTGCTGCGGGCAGGCTGTCGAGCCGCGGCACGGTCCGTCAGCGTGTGGTACGAGTGGCCCATGCCCGAGAACCTCCACGGGGACTTCAAGGTCACGGTGGGCACATACGTCCTCGGACTCGTGCCGAACGGCCTCCCAGCGCTCTTCAACGAGTACGTCGCCCACGCGGCGGTCACCGAGCAGATCGAGATGGACAAGCCTGGGCTCTGCTGCATCACGGTCACCCGCGGTTCCGGCTGGCCGTTCTTGGTCGTGGCCCAGAGCATCGGGCGTGCCGTGAGCTTGGGCCCTGGAGTTCTCATTGCGCCAGACCGTGACACGCTCTTCGTCGGCGGGGGACAGCGTCTTCTCGCGTACGACCTCCGGGAGCCGCGACGACTGTGGGAAGACTCCGTCGAGGCCGGCTTCTGGGGCTGGAGCCGCCACGGCGACGTCGTGCTGATGGCGGGAGAACTGGAGTTCGCCGCCTGGACGGTCACGGGCGAGAAGCTCTGGTCCACCTTCGTCGAGCCGCCGTGGTCCTTCGAAGTTGAAGGCGAGACCGTTCGGCTGGACGTGATGGGCAAGCCGGTCGCGTTCCCGCTACGATCGGGACGACCTACTCCACCCCTCCCCGGAACACCTCCCGTCCCCGCATCCACGTGAGCCCGTCGGGCGCTCCCCCGTACACGCGCAGGTAGCCGGGGTGGATGCACCGATGATGATGGAACTCGCAGACCGAGGTCTGGTTCGCGGGATCGATG
>JAEYOU010000534.1 GCA_023411405.1 Pseudomonadota bacterium
ACGGTCGCGGGGGCCACCGCCTCGCGCTACTTCGGCGAGGTCGCGGAGGACCTCGCGCGGGCGCGGCTCGCGGCGGCGGGGCGGGCGCCGCCCGCCCAGCTCGCCCTCGCGCCGCGCATCCTGTACAACCCGACCCTCGCGTCGCCGCCGTACATGATCCCGGGGATCGCGGCGCTGCTCCTGCTCGTGGTGACCACCATCGTGACCGCGATGGGGCTCGCGCGCGAGCGGGAGATGGGGACGCTCGAGCAGGTGCTCGTCACCCCGATCCGTCCGACGGTCCTGCTCTTCGGGAAGATCGCGCCGTACGTCGTCCTCGGCTTCGTCGACGTGCTGCTCCTCCTCGCCGCCGGGATCTGGGTCTTCGGCGTGCCGCTCCGCGGCCCGCTCGCCGTCCTGTTCGTGGGCACGCTCCTGTACCTCCTGACCACGCTGGGCGTGGGCCTCCTCATCTCGACGGTCTCGCGGACGCAGCAGCAGTCCTTCCTCGCCGGGATCCTCTTCGTCCTCCCGGCGGTGCTCCTCTCCGGCGTGATGAGCCCGATCCGCGCCATGCCCGGCTGGCTCCAGGCCATCACCTGGGTGAATCCGGTCCGCCACTACGCCGAGGTGATGCGGAGCTGCCTCCTCCGCGGCGCGGGGTTCGCGGACCTCGCCGTACCGCTCGCGGCGCTCGCGCTCCTCGGCGGGGCGGTGTTCGCGCTGGCGGTGGCGCGGTTCCGGACGCGGCTGGGGTAGCGCCCGCAGCGGGCGCGCTGGCCCCCACGAGGAGCACGCGGAGAGGGCGCTAGCGTGGAGGGGCACGCGGGGGAGCCGATCGGGCCGTGCGTGGCGGCGGACCGGCCGCTACCACGAGCGGGAGGGTGCGCCGGTACCACGTCGAGCGCCCCGGGGAGGATCGATGCGCGGTCGGGCGAACGAGCTGCTGGGGTATCCGGGGGACGCCCGGCTCCTGGTCCTGAACGCGGACGACCTCGGGATGTATCCGGGCGTGAACCGAGGCATCGCCCACGCGATCGAAGGGGGCCTGGTCCGGTCGGCGAGCCTGATCGCGACGAGCCCCTGGGCGCAGGAGGCGATCCGGTGGCTCTCGGGTCGGACGGACGTGTCGCTCGGCGTGCACCTGACGTTCGTGCGAGACGTCGCGCAGGTGCCATGGGGGCCGCGCTGCTCGCCCGCCGAGGTGCCCTCGCTCGTCGACGCGGACGGGCGGTTCCGTCCGCTCTCGCGGCTCGACGAGACGCTGGCCGTCGCGCGCCCGGAGGAGGTCGAGCGCGAGTTCCGCGCCCAGCTCCGGGCGGTGCTCGACGCCGGGCTGCACCCCACGCACCTCGACTGGCACTGCACCATCAGCGGCGGCCGCCCGGACGTGTTCGAGCTGACGTACCGGCTCGCGCGCGAGCACGGCCTCGCGGTCCGCGTCGCCGAGCAGCCCTGGATCGACCGCCTCCAGGGGCGCGGCCTCCCGACGTGCGATCACCCGCTCCTGGACAGCTACGAGGTCCCCCCCGACGAGAAGCCAGGGGTCTACCACCACCTGCTCCGGGAGCTCCCCGAGGGGCTCAGCCAGTGGGCGATGCACCCCGGGAGCGCCGACGGGCCGTCGGAGGAGCTGGATCCGGACGGCTGGCGCATCCGCCGCTCCGACACCGAGTTCCTCACGGAGCCCGAGACGGCGCGGCTCATCCGCGCGGAGGGGATCGTCCTCGTGGACTACCGCGCGATCCAGGCGGCGTGGCGGGAGGCGGGGGCGGTGGAGCGCGCGCCGACGGCGTGAGGGCCCGTCTCGCGATCGGGCGCGGGGGCGGGCACGGGCACTACTCCGGGATGGCCACGACGACGGCGGTGGAGTTGTGCCATGGGTCGAGCCGCCCGCGGAACCGGGCGATCTCGCCGTAGGTGAGGAACCCGGCCATCGGCACCCCGGGGAACACCTCGCGCACGGCGGCCACCTCGCGGTCGAAGCTCTGGCCGAGCGTCATCCCGCGGCTCCCGCAGTCGAAGAGCAGCACCGCCGCCGGCGCGGCGCCGTCGAGGTTCTTGCGCGCCGTCTGGGCCGCCCTCCCGGCCGCCTCGACGAGGTTCTTCGGGTCGGCGTGGAGGATCGTCACCATCGAGCCCTCGGCGAGCTCGGCGGTGCAGACGAGGCCGCCCTTCGCGGTGACGGAGCCCGCGACGCGCAGCGAGCGGATCTCGTCGAGGAAGTACACGCCGAGCGGGTTGGTGATGAGGTAGGGTCCGACGTTCTCGGGCCCGAGCTCCACGCCGTGGTCCTTCGCGTGCCGCTGGTACGCCTCGAGCGCCGGCCGGCCGTCGAGCTCCTCGATGACGTTCCCGGTCATCTTCGTGACCGTCATCTTGAGCGCGACCGACATCCGCGGGCTCGGCGGCGTGAGGCCGTGATCGATCCCCACGCCCCACCGGGTCGGCCCGAACACGTGCAGCGCCACGCCGGCGTCCGGGCTCGCCTGCAGCTTCATGCCCACCCGCGCGGTCGGCAGACCCAGGTCGACGCCCGCGGCCCCGCCGACCACCTGCTGGAAGGGACGGGTCTCGAGCATCACCTGCTTGACGGCGCGCTCGCAAGTGTCCGCCAGGCCGTCGAGGAGGACCACGCTCGTGGAGTGCGGCCACCCGCGGCCGCGGGCGGTGGCCGCGAGCAGCTCGAAGTCCCGGCAGAGCTGCTGCGCGGTCTCCGCGTGACCTTCGCGGAGGCCCGACCCGAACGCGAGCTGGTGCACGGACCGGGGGGCGTGCACGAGCAGCACGGCCACCGCGCCCCGGGCGAACCCCTTCTCGCTCAGCTCGCCCGCGCTTGTCGCCCCGACGAGATCGCTGCACCCCGAGACCTCCGCCACCTGCGCGAGCGTCGCGGCCAGGTCGTGCTTCGGGGAGGCGAAGACGAACCCGTAGCTCGGGGTGAGCCCTCCGAGCGCTCCCTTCGCCTCGCTCGCAGCCTCGACGCCGGCGCGATCGGTCCGGACGCTGCGGGAGAGCCCGCTCCCGGCCCGCGTGACACCGTCGACCGGCCTCGCCCCCGCGACAGTCTGCATGGACATGCTCCGTCGGGCGATTGCATCACGGCCCCCGCGGCGACGCAACCTCTGCGGGGCGAGGAGGACGTCCGGGCCGCGGCCTCGGGGTGGGGGCGTCCCCCGAAGACCACGCGGCCCGCGACGCCACCGAGGGCATCGCGGGCCGCGCTCTCTACTCCCTGCAGCCGGTACGGAGGAGCCGGCCGCAGGTCACGGGACCTGCCGGACTACCACACGGAGATGCTCGCCCACGGGTACTGGCCCGCCGTGGCCGAGAAGTACGTGTAGCCGTCCGTGTGCTTCGGAAGCGGGCCACCGCCGCAGGTCGAGACCGCGGTGCCGTTGATGCTGACGGTCCTGCCGGTCATGTTCGAGCAGTTCCAGCCGTAGATCGGCTGGGCCGCCCGGTAGCAGACCGCGCCGGTGGTGCCGAAGTTGCCGGTGGCCCACTCGAAGGTCTTCGGGTCCGCGCACGGCGTCCCGACCGGCACCGTGTCGAACGTGGCCGTGACGCTGCGCGCCCCCGTGACCGAGACCGTGCAGGTCGCGCCCGTCCCCGTGCAGCCCGTCCAGCCGGCGAACGTCGAGCCCGCGGCGGCGGTCGCGGTCAGGGTGACCGTGGTGCCGCTCGCGAACGGCGCCGCGCAGGTCGTGCCGCAGCTGATGCCGGCGGGCGTGGACGTGACCGTGCCGCCGCCGGTGCCCGCCTTGGTGACGGTGAGGACGGGGTCGGCCACGACCGCGGTGAAGGCCGCGTTGACCGTGCGCGCCGCGGTCATCGACACGATGCAGCTGCCCGTGCCGGTGCACGCGCCGCTCCAGCCGCCGAACGTCGAGCCCGCCGCCGCGGTCGCCGTCAGGGTGACGGACGTGCCTGAGGCGATGCTGGACGTGCAGGCGGTGCCGCAGTCGATGCCGCCCACGCTCGAGGTGACCGTGCCGGCGCCCGTGCCCGACCTGGTCACGGTGAGCGCGTAGGTCGTCACCTGCGAGAGGTTGAACGCCGCGCTGACGGTACGCGCTGCGGTCATCGAGACGACGCAGGTGCCCGTCGAGTTGGTGCACGCGCCGCTCCAGCCGGCGAACGTCGAGCCGGCCGCCGGGGTCGCCGTCAGGGTGACGGTCGTGCCGGACTCGTAGCTCGCGGAGGTCGAGGTGCACGTCGCGCCGCAGGTGATCCCGCCGCCGCTGACCGTACCCGCGCCCGTGCCCGACTTGGTCACGGTGAGGAGGTAGGTCGTGACCGGCGTGAGGTTGAACGTGGCGGTGACCGAGCGGGCCGCGCTCATCGTGACCGTGCAGGTGGCGCCCGTGCCCGTGCAGCCCGTCCAGCCGGCGAACGTGGAGCCGGCGGCGGCGGCCGCGGACAACGTGACCGTCGTCCCGCTCTCGTAGCGCGCGGAGCAGGCCGTGCCGCAGCTGATGCCGGCCGGCGTCGAGGTGACCGTGCCGGTGCCCGTGCCGGCCGGCGTGACCGTGAGGAGGTAGGTCGTCGGGTCCGTCGGCGTGCCGGGCTCGTTGCCCCAGACCTTCACGCCGTTGTCGTAGAGCGGGATGCCCTTCGCGCGGGCCGGCGTGGAGCCGGGTGTCGTCGGGATGCCGACGTACGACGGGTCGTTGCTGTTGTCCCAGTCGTAGCCGACGGTCCGCATGCGGAACTGGACCTCGCTGCGCCAGTACTGCTGGCCGCCGGGGTAGATCTTCGCCCCCGTGCAGTCGACCTCGACGTACGCGAGGCCCCCCGAGACCGGGACGGCGACGGGGATGTTCGCCTTGCACTGGGGCGCCTGGGCGTAGTTGAACGTCACCTGGACCGCGGACGCGGGGGCGCCGTCGTCGAGCATGAAGTAGTAGCGGAACCTGGCCTTGTCGGCCACGCGCGCCGGCCAGGCCGACTTGTTGGCGATGATCGCCTTGATCTCGACGAAGTCGCTGCCGGACGCGTTCACCGACGCCTCGACGAACAGCTCGTCGTCG
This sequence comes from Pseudomonadota bacterium, assembly GCA_023411405.1. Lineage (GTDB taxonomy): Bacteria > Myxococcota > Myxococcia > Myxococcales > Anaeromyxobacteraceae > Anaeromyxobacter. The sequence goes on from JAEYOU010000534.1 coordinate 5,013, forward strand.
TCCGGCGTCTCCGCGACGGGGAAGTTCGCGAGCGGGGCGCCGCCGTGCTCCGCGTACAGGCGGGCGAGGGCGCTCGTGAAGCCTGCGTTGTAGTCCGTTGCGACCTCGTTCATCGTGTAGTCGGAGCGGGCGTCCGTGTACGCATCGTCGGGCGCCTTCGGGCCGCCGACCAGGGCGCCGTAGAGAACGTGGCGGCTCAGGGTGGGCTCGGAGAGGCTGTCGAGCCAGGTGCCGTGCGCGCCGCGGTGGTGCGGGTTCCGGGGCGCGTTCGCGCCGAAGCCGACCAGGTAGCTGCTCTTCCGAGGGTTGTCACCGAGCGCGTAGTCGATCTGTCGCTTCGCGAACGCGCGATACCGCGCCTTCAGGTCCGCGCTGACCGAGTCGATGTCCGAGTACACGAGGGCGGCGAACGCGGTGTTGGCGGCGTACCGGAGCGAGCCCCACGTGTCGAGGAACGCCTGCCCACCCGGGCTGTACTTGATGCCGCTGCCGTCCGTCGCGCTCCAGTAGTTCAACCAGCGCTGCGCGTCGTCCTTGTACATCTGCTTGCCGGTCAGCTTCGCGAGGAGCACGTACGCACCGTAGGACTTGTCGTCCCAGGCGACCGTCCACCTGTACGACTTCGTCGTGCTCTGGGGTTCGGTGCCCAGGTTCGCGTAGTAGCTCTCCGCCTTCGCGAGGTACGACGCGTCGCCGGTGGCGCGGTACAGCCAGATGGCGCCCCAGACCAGCTCGTCGTTGTAGCCGCTCCAGGACTTGTAGAAGCCCGCCGCGTCGAGGATGCACTCGTGGTACATCTTCCGCACGCGGTCGGCAAAGCTGTACAGCTGCTTCGCGTGGGTGAGGAGGGTGTCGGCGTAGGCCGGGTCCTTCGGCCGGAAGGCCATGGAAGCGGCCGCCATCGCCGCCGCCGTCTCGCCGGCGAGATCGGAGCCGCCGCAGGTCGCGTCGATCTTGTAGGCGGGCCGGGCCATCTGCATGACCTCGGGAGAGCCCCACCACTTGTGATCGTCGTCGCCCTTGCCCACCTGGCCGTAGAGCACCTCCGGGGCAGGGTGAGCCTTGATGAAGTAGTCGGTCGCCCACTTGATGTTGTCGAGGAGGGGGTTGAGCTGGTCCGACCTCACGTACGCGTCCCGGTACTCGACGATGCCCCACGACAGCATCGTGACCGAGAACGCCATCGGCAGCCCGAACTTCACGTGGTCGCCTGCGTCGTACCAGCCGCCGGTCAGGTCCACGCCCACGTCCGCGCCGTCGTTCAGGCCCGAGTCGCCGCGCCACTTGACGCGGTTGTCGTCGGGAAGCTTGCCGGAGCGCTGGGCGTCGTAGAAGAGGATCGCCTTCTGGAGGGCCTCACCGTAGTTGAACGTCTGCGCCAGGCCCGCCTGCGGGGCCAGCGCGGCCGCCAGGACGGCCGCGAGCGCCAGGGAGCGCCTCGAGGATGGGAACGTGGGGATGTGCATGAGGGTCTCCGGCTCCTCCGCGCACGGGCGCGGACACGGGGGGTCAACTCGGGGGGCTGCGTGCTGCGACGGCGTGACCTCAAATTGGAATGAGGTCACGCTATGCCCGCGGGTGCGCAGGTGTCAACACGGGTCGGTCCAAATCGTTCAGAATGCGCGAATTCCCCAGGGATTACCGGGGTCAAGGCGACCCTGCGCCGCCGTGGATCTCCGCAAACGTTTTTGTGGACGCATTGCACTGGTTGTGCGTGTCGCCGGTGTCGGCGCAATCGATTGGGCGCGCTCCGCAAACGTGTGGTCGCCCTGCGTCCCTGGGTCGCTGGACAGCGCGCGCAGGCCCTGGTGAAACGTCTTCCACCGGTCCGGCGTCAGGCCGTTGACGGGCGGCCGCGCGCTCTTTACGTCCTCCCACCCATGGCCCTGCTCGACGAGCTGCTCGCGGCGAACCGCCGCGCTTTCCCCCGCGACGGAGACACCGGCTCGTTCGTGGCGAACCGCCACCTCTGCATCGTCACCTGCGTCGATCCGCGCCTCACGCGCTTCTTCCCGCAGGCGCTCGGCGTGGAGCGCGGGCACGCGGTGGTCCTGCGCGTCCCGGGCGCGCACCTCGCGCCGGGCTCCGAGGGGATGCGAGCCCTCGGCGCGACCATCTACGTGAACGACTGCCAGGAGGTGCTGGTCATGGGCCACACCGACTGCGGCGCGGCGCGGGTCCGCGGCGAGGAGCTGGTCCGCTCGATGCGCGCCCGCGGGGTGCCCGAGCGCGACGTCCCCGCCGACCCTGGCGCGTTCTTCGGTCTGGTCCGCGACGCGCGCGAGGCGGCGCTCGCGTGCGCGCGGGCGATCCGCGCGGCGCCCTTCCTGCCGCCGGGGCTCCCCGTGCACGTGGCCGAGATCGACGTGCGCACCGGCGCGCTCGAGCTGCTGGAGCGGGGATACCCGTAGGATCTCGCCCCGGGCGTGGCGCATCGCCGCGTTCGCTGCCGGCCGCCCCGCGTGGGCCCGCCCGTGCGAGCATTCGCGCGGGAGGACGCACGTGGCCCACGACGTCTACGCCTACGGGATGGTCTCGAAGAGCACGCTCTACAGGCTGAACGGGAAGTTCCCCGGGCCGGACGGCTACTGCGAGTTCGCGGAGGCCCTCCCGATGATCGGCGGCGAGGCGGCCAACTCGTCGCTCGTGCTCGCGCGGCTCGGCGTCTCGATCCGCCTCGACGGGAACTGGCTGGGGACGCTGAACGGCGGCGAGGCGCCGCTCGCGCTGCTGCGGGCGCGGGGGATCGACACGAGCCGCCTCCTGCTCAAGCCGGATCACCGCGGCGTCGAGGAGGTCGTGTTCGCGGGCGAGGACGCGCGGACCATCTTCGGGACGTACCAGAAGCTGTTCGCGGAGGGGCCCCAGTGGAACGCGCCGTGCGCCGAGGACGTCGGGGCCGCGCGCGTCGTGAGCCTCGACGCCTTCTTCCGCGAGGAGTCGCTGGCGGTCGCCCGCCTGGCGCGCGCGGCGGGCAAGCCGTACGTCACCATCGACTGCACGTACGACGACGAGATCGCCCTCCACGCGGCCGTGAACGTCGTCTCGGGCGAGTTCCGCCGCAACGCGTACGCGGACCGCGAGGTCGAGGAGCTCTTCGCCCGGTACCGCGAGCGCGCCGAGGGGCTGGTCGTGTTCACCCAGGGCGGAGGCGACGTCCTCCACGCGCGGCGCGGCGGGCCGGTCCGACGCTGCCCGGCGTACCGGATCGAGCCGGTGGACACCGCCGGCGCGGGGGACTCCTTCCGCGCGGGGATGGTGTACGCCGTCCTGCGCGGCTGGCCCGACGAGACCGCGATCGAGTTCTCGGCCGCGCTCGCCGCGCACGTGTGCGGGACCTCCCCCGGCGTCCTCGCGTCCCCGACGCTCCCCGAGCTCGCCGCGTGGGCGAGCGCGCAGGGGCGCCCGCTGCGGTTCGCATAGCGCCCCGGGGCCCCCGACGACCTCGACCGCGCGCATGCCGTCCGCATCGCGAGGTTCTGCCCAGCGTGACCTCCGCACGGGGTGCCTCCACCCGAGCGCTTGTGTTCCGCGCCGCGCCGCGTTCGCATCGGGCCAGGAGGACGCACATGGCGCGCGCGAAGGAGCTCAAGATCCACGTCGAGAACCGCCCCGGGATGCTGGGCGAGGTGGCCTCGGCGCTGGCCGAACGGAAGGTGAACATCCGCGGCATCAACGCCTGGGTGGAGGGCGACGAGGGCGTGATCCGGCTGGTCGTGGACCTCCTGCCCGCCGCCCGCAAGGCGCTCGCGAAGCAGGGCTGGAAGGCGGAGGAGCACGACGTGCTCGAGCTCGAGCTGCCCGACAAGGCCGGCGCCCTCGCCAAGGTGACGCGCGCGCTGGGCGCGGCGGGCGTGGACATCACGCACGTCTTCGTGGGGACCGCGGCCGCGCGGAAGGCGACCGTGTTCCTCGGCGTCTCGGACCTCAAGGCCGCATCCACGATCGCGGCGCGCGCGCTCCGCTGACCGGACGGCGCGGCGGGCGTCCGGATGGTCGCGAACGGCAGCCGGTCGTGTAGGCTGCGCGTGCGCCACGCGTCCGCCCTCCCATGACGACCCCCGCTCCGGCCCCGCCGTCCGCCACGAAGCGACCGCACCCGCCCGGCAGCGGACGGCACGCCGCGCTCGTCGCCGCGGGCATCTTCCTCTCCCGCATCGCGGGGCTGGTCCGGCAGCGCGTCTTCGCGCACTACCTCGGCAGCGGCCCGGTCGCGGGCGTGTTCAACGCGGCCCTCCGCATCCCCAACTTGCTCCAGAACCTGCTCGGCGAGGGCGTCCTCTCCAGCTCGTTCATCCCGGTCTACGCCAACCTGCTGGCGCGCGGGGAGGAGGAGGAGGCGGACCGCGTGGCCGGCGCCGCCGCCGGGCTGCTCGCCGCCGTCACGGCGGTCGTGGTGGCCCTCGGGATGTTCGCGACGCCGGTGATCGTCCGGCTCGTCACCCCCGGGCTCGGGGGCGAGGACCACGCGCTCGCGATCCGGCTCGTGCGGATCCTGTTCCCGGCCCTCGGCACGCTCGTCCTCTCCGCCTGGTGCCTCGGGGTCCTGAACAGCCACCGCCGCTTCTTCCTCTCCTACGCCGCGCCGGTGGTGCTGAACGGGGTGGTGGTGGTGGCGCTCGTCGGCGCCGGCTGGGCCACCGGCGGCGAGAGCGACCGGCTCGGGCGCGAGGCCCGCATCGCCGGCTGGGCCGCGTGGGGCTACGTCGCCGGCGCCGCGGCCCAGCTCCTCGCGCAGCTCCCTGCCACGCTCCGGCTCCTGGGCCGGCACTTCCGGCCGTCGCTCGACACGGCGCGCGCCGCGATCCGCACCGTCCTCCACAACTTCCTCCCGGCGCTCGTCGGCCGCGGCGTGGTCCAGCTCTCCGCGTTCGTGGACCTCCTCTATGCGTCGTACGTCGGCACGCGCGGCCTGGCGGCGCTCGGGTACCAGCAGACGCTGTACCTCCTCCCGATCAGCCTCTTCGGCATGGCCATCTCCGCGAGCGAGCTCCCGGCGATGAGCGCCGCCGTGGGGAGCGCGGAGGCGGTGGCGGCGGAGCTGCGCGGCCGGCTCGAGGGCGGGCTCCGCCGGCTCGCGTTCTTCGTCATCCCGTCCGCGGCCGCGTTCCTCGTCCTCGGCGACGTCGTCGCGGGCGCGCTCTTCCAGACGGGCCAGCAGCGCGCGGCCGACACGCGGTACCTGTGGCTCGTGCTCATGGGCTCCACCGTCGGCCTGCTCCCCGCCACCATGGGGCGGCTCTACGCCTCGGCGTTCTACGCGCTCAAGGACACGCGCACGCCGCTCCGGTTCGCGCTCGTCCGGCTCGCGCTCAACGCGGCGCTGGCGTGGTTCTCCGCCGTGCGGCTGCCGGGGCTCCTCGGCGTCCCGCAGGAGCTGGGGCTCCTCGGCATCACGGCGTCGAGCGGCCTCGCGGCGTGGCTCGAGTACGCGCTGCTCCGGCGGGCGCTGGAGGGGCGCCTGGGGAGGACGGGCCTGCGCGACCGGACGCTGGGGCGGCTCTGGACCTGCGCCGTGGTCGCCGGCGCCGCCGGACTGGGAGTGAAGGTGGCGCTCTCCGCGTGGCGCGGGCCGATGCCCGGCGTGGCGGACCAGTGGGGCGGCGGGTTCCTGCCCCCGCCGGAGCTGCACCCGGCGCTCGCCGCGCTCCCCATCCTGGGCGTCTACGGCGTCGTCTACCTCGCGCTCGCCCTCGGGACCGCTCCCGGGGGAGCCCGCGCGGCGCTGGGGCGCGTGCGGAGGCGGATGGGATAGGCTTCCCCCCGCCATGCTCGACACCGTCGATCTCTCCCGGACGCTGGAGCGCGCACGCTACGAGGAGCGGTTCACCGCGCTGCGCGATCGGCTCGCGCTCCTCCAGCGCGCGGTCTTCGACGAGCGGATCCCGGTGCTGCTCGTCTTCGAGGGCTGGGACACCGCGGGCAAGGGCGACGCCATCGAGAAGCTCGTCGGGCGCATCGACCCGCGCGGCTACGAGGTGCACCTCGTCCGCGCGCCGAACGAGGAGGAGCAGCTCCGGCCGTTCCTGTGGCGGTTCTGGAACAAGCTGCCGGAGCGCGGCGACATGGCGATCTTCGATCACTCCTGGTACCGGCGCGTGCTCGCCGACCGGGTGGAGAAGGAGGTCCCGAGGCGCGTCTGGGAGGGCGCCTACGAGGAGATCAACCAGTTCGAGCGGATGCTCGCCGACGACGGGACGCTGATCGTCAAGCTCTTCCTGCACATCTCGAGGGCCGAGCAGAGGAAGCGGCTCGAGAAGCTCGAGAAGAGCCCGTACGAGCGCTGGCGGGTGACGAAGAAGGACTGGGCGGTGCACCGCGCGTACGACGCGCACCGGACCGCCGCGGACGAGATGCTGGAGCGCACCAGCACCGCCTGGGCGCCGTGGACGGTGGTCGCGGCCACGGACAAGCGCTGGCGGCGCGTGCAGATCTTCGAGCGGCTCGCCGCGGCGATGGAGAAGGCAGTGGAGGAGAAGCGGGCGCGCGCCGCCGCCCCCGCACCGCCGAAGCGGGCCGTGAAGAAGCCCGAGCGGACGATCCTCGATACCGTCGACCTGTCGCGGAAGCTCGCGCCGGCGAGGTACGAGGAGGAGCTGGAGCGCTGGCAGGGCAGGCTCCGCGAGCTCGAGTTCGCCTGCTACGCCGCGCGCCTCCCCGTGGTGGTCGCGCTCGAGGGCTGGGACGCCGCCGGGAAGGGCGGGGCGATCCGGCGGCTCGTGGGTTCGCTCGACCCGCGCGGCTACAGCGTGCTCCCCATCTCCGCGCCCAAGGGCGAGGAGGCGACCCATCACTACCTGTGGCGCTTCTGGCGCCGGCTGCCCAAGGCCGGTCACATCGCGGTGTTCGACCGGACCTGGTACGGGCGGGTGCTGGTCGAGCGGGTCGAGGGGCTCTGCACCGAGCCCGAGTGGAGCCGGGCCTACCACGAGATCAACGAGTTCGAGCGCTCGCTCACCGCCGCCGGGGTGCTCGTGAAGTTCTGGCTCCACGTCTCGCCCGAGGTGCAGCTCCGGCGGTTCCGGGATCGCGAGGAGGACCCCGCCAAGCGGTACAAGATCACCGAGGAGGACTGGCGGAACCGCGAGAAGTGGGGCGCCTACGAGCGCGCGGTGCACGACATGATCACCCAGACCTCCACGACGTACGCGCCGTGGACCATCGTCGAGGCGAACGACAAGGGCTGGGCGCGGGTGAAGTGCCTGAAGACGCTGGTCCAGGCGATCGAGAAGCGGCTCTGAAGGCGGGGGCGCCACCCGGAGCGCGCCGCGTCCCTTCGACGGGGGACGCTGGCCCCGCGGACGGAGGGTGCAAGCGGCGCGCGGTCGCTGTACGCTGATCGTGAACGGGCGTGGTTCGCCCGTCGTCCGTCGCACCTCGCACGTGGACAGGGGGCGCGCGCATGGCTGTCCGGATCGTGGTCGCCTCGCAGAGCTTCGGGGCACGGTTCCAGACGCTGATCTTCGGCCACCTGCGGCGGGCCCTCGCGCCCGGCGAGGCGATCGAGGAGTGCCAGATCGTCCGTCCGGCCGAGCCGGACTTCCTCGAGGAGCGCCTGCGCGCCGTCCTGCAGGCACCCGCGCGGCCGGCCGCGTTGATCGGCATCTGCCTCCGGCCGGACCCGCGCACGGTGGCCGACTTCCGCGCGGAGGGCATCCCGATGGTGCTCATCGACGAGGAGGTCGAGGGCGCCTCGACGGTCTCGTGCGACAACCGCGCGGGCGGGTACCTGGCCGCGAAGCACCTGCTGCGCTCCGGCCGCCGGGCGATCGCCGTCGTGGCGGGCCCGGTCCAGCACTACAACGCCGCCGAGCGCCTGGCCGGCGTGGCGAAGGCCCTCGAGGAGCACCACCTCGGCCTGCGGCCCGAGGCCGTCTTCGAGGCGCCGACCTACGTGCGCAAGGAGGGCGAGGCCGCGATGGCCCGGGTGCTCCGGGAGGGCCCCGCGCTGGACGCGCTGTTCTGCGCCGCGGGCGACACCTGCGCCCTGGGCGCGCTCTCCGTCGCGCGGGAGGCCCGCCTGAAGGTCCCCGAGCAGCTCGCCATCATCGGGTTCGACGACATCCCGCTGGCCAGCATCTCCGACCCTCCGCTGACCACGGTGCGGCAGCCGCTCGACGGGATCGCCCGCGAGGCCCTGCGGCTCGCCCGCTGCGCCGAGGAGATCCTGGAGCGCCCGGAGCGGACGCTGCTCGACCCGGCGCTCGTGTCGCGCAGCTCGGCATAGGGTCGAGGGCCCCGTGGGCGCGGCGCGAGCGGACGAGGGAGCCCGCTCGCCCTGAGCCTGTCGAAGGGCGAGCGGTGACAGGGCATCACGCCCGCGTCGACCGGCTTGGCGCCCTCAACCCGCCTCGCCCACCACCCGGGCGACCTCCGTGTCGGCCGGCGTCGCGAAGACCTGCTCCACCGGGCCGACCTGGCGGATCACGCCGTCCACGACGACGGCGAGCCGGTGCCCCAGCGCGCGCGCCTCGGCGCGGTCGTGGGTGACCACCACCGCGGGCACCCCGGACCGCTCGAGGAG
>JAEYOU010000546.1 GCA_023411405.1 Pseudomonadota bacterium
GGCGATCTCCGCGCGGGGCAGGGCCGCGAGCTGCCGCTCGACCGCGACCGCGGTGCGCTCCGCGAGCCGCGCCGAGGGCGTCACCAGGACCGCCACCGCCCGGACGTCGTGCTCCGCCTGGGCGAGGAGGTCGCTCGCCACCTCGGCCGGATCGGCGGCGGCGTCGGCGAGGACCAGGATCTCGCTCGGCCCCGCCACCATGTCGATGTCGACGCGCCCGTAGACCAGCCGCTTGGCGGCGGCGACGTACGCGTTGCCCGGGCCGCAGATCTTGTCCACCGCGGCGATCGTCTCGGTGCCGTAGGCCAGCGCGGCGATCGCCTGCGCCCCGCCGACCCGCAGGAGCCGGGCGACGCGCGAGACGTGGCAGGCCGCGAGCGTCCACGCGTCCATCTCGCCCGTGCCGTGCACGCCCGGAGAGACGACCACCACCTCGTCCACCCCCGCGACCCGCGCCGGCACCGCCGTCATGAGCACCGACGACGGGTAGCGCGCCGTGCCACCCGGCACGTAGAGCCCCACGCGGGCGAGCGGCCGGACCACCTGCGCCAGCGTCGCGCCCACACGGTCCGTGAAGGTCCGGACCTCGGCGTCCGACTCGCGTTCGTGGAACTCCGCGACGCGCCGGGCCGCGACGTCGAGCGCCTTGCGCCCCTCCGCGGGGAGGGAGCGGTACGCCCGCGCGAACGCGTCCGGGCCGAGCGCCAGGTCCGCTGCGGAGGCAGGCCTCCAGCCGTCGAGGGTCCGCGTGTGCTCGATCAGGGCTGCGTCCCCGCGCCGGCGAACGTCCGCCACGATCCGCGCGGCCACCTCGCGCACCTGGGTCTCGTCGTCCTCGGAGCCGCGCGCGCACAGCCCGCGCCAAGCCTCGGGGAAGTCTGGGGATCCGCTCTCGAGCTTTCTCACGCCGCGCTCCGGCCCTCGCGCGCCCGGAGCACCCGGGGGGAGGAAGGGGGCTTTTATAGAGGAAACTCCCCTGCGTGGCGAGGGTTCCTCTGGACCCCTTCGCGCGGACCCCACGCGCGCGACCCGTGCACGGACGCGCAGTACGACCCGACGCGTCACCGCCGCGCGGAGGCTCGGCCCCGCGCGCGTTGCCTCCAGGGTCGTAAACCCAGAGTGCACATCCGGTCGACCGGCTTGCCCCGTCCTGGAGCCCCCTCCCGGCGCGCGCCAGTCCCCGCGCGAGAGCCGAGCGCGAACTGCGCTCGCGCCGTTTCGCGCGCCGGCTGGGGTTTCCCCCGATGGTCAGGGCCCGGCGAACAGGTAGGCTCAGCCGCACACCGCAGGGGGGGGGATTACTGTGGGTATGGCTCGCCGCAATACCAGGAGGAGGAGCGCCTCCGCGAGTGGCGACCACCGCGCGGTGGATGGCGCGGCGTCTCACGCCATGACCGCCGCCACGCCGCAGCCCAACGTCGCCGCGCCGGACGGCGAGATCGGGCGGATCGCGGTCTCCGCGCTCGCCGCGGCGCTGGAGGCGATCCCGTCGCCCGCCTTCGTCGTGCGCCAGCCCGGAGCGGTCCTGCAGGCCAACGCGCGCGGGCGCTCGCTCCTCGCCGCAGAGCAAGACCGCGTGCTCTCGCTCCTGCAGAGCGGCCTGCCCCCGCCGGGCGGGCCGGCCCGCTTCTCGATCGCGACCGCGCCCGACCACCAGATCGTCGTGGTGCACGATCTCGAGCAGGACGCGCGCGTGCGGCTCGCCGGCGTCACCGTCCGCTGGGGGCTCACCCCCCGCCAGGCCGCGGTGCTGGAGCTCGTCGCCCAGGGCGAGTCCAACCGCGCGGTGGCCGCGAGGCTCGGCTGCTCGGAGAAGACCGTCGAGCTGCACGTGTCCGCGCTCCTCGCCAAGACGCGGTGCGCGAGCCGCTCGCAGCTCGTGGCGAGCTTCTGGACGGATGCGGGGTGAAAGGCGGCTTCGGGCTTCAGGCTTCAGGCTCTATCCCCCCGAGTGCGGCTTCTGGCCCGAGGCCCGAGGCCTGAGGCCCGAGCCCTGAGGCCTTCCCGCGCCGCTCGTGTCCCGGCTAGATTCCCGGTCCCATGGACCGCACCGATCTCTGGCTCCAGAACCTGGCCGACGAGCGCGACGGCGCGGCCCTCTACGAGGGGCTCGCGAAGTACGAGAAGGACCCCGCCCGCGCCGAGAGCTTCCGCGAGCTGGCGCGCGCGGAGCAGCGGCACGCGGACATCTGGCGCCGGAAGCTCGAGAAGGCGGGGGTGCCCCTCCCGTCCGATCTGCCGAGCACGCGGGTGCGGGTGCTCGTGTGGCTCGCGCGCCGGCTCGGCTCGGCGGCGGTGGTCCCGATGGCCCTCGAGGCCGAGGCGGGGGATGCGGACAAGTACGACCAGCAGGGCGAGGAGGCCGCGGAGATCGCCGCCGAGGAGCGCGCCCACCGCCAGGTGCTCTCGGGCATGAGCGCGCGGAGCCCCGCGGGCGCGCGCGAGCTCATCTCCGTGCGCGAGCGCTGGCACCGGGGCGGCGGCCGCGCGGGCTCCGTCCGCGCCGCCATCTTCGGCATGAACGACGGGCTCGTCTCGAACCTCTCGCTCATCCTCGGCGTCGCCGGCGCAGGCGTCGAGCCGCGCACCGTGGTCGTCACCGGCTTCGCGGGCCTCCTCGCGGGCGCGTTCTCGATGGCCGCCGGCGAGTACTCGTCGGTGGCGAGCCAGCGCGACCTGCTCGCCCGCCAGGTGGAGCTGGAGCGGCGGGAGATCGCGGAGGCCCCCGAGGAGGAAGCGGCCGAGCTCGCCCTCATCTTCAAGCAGAAGGGGCTCAGCACCGAGCAGGCGAGCCGCACCGCGGCCGAGATCCTCAAGCACCCGGAGAGCGCCCTCGACACGCTGGTCCGGGAGGAGCTGGGGCTCGATCCCGAGGACCTCGGCTCGCCGTGGGGCGCGGCCTCGTCCTCGTTCCTCATGTTCGCGGTCGGCGCGATCGTCCCACTCCTGCCGTTCCTGTTCGGCAGCGGCGCCTGGGCCGCCGGCGTGTCCGCCGGCTTCGCCGGGCTGGTGCTCGGCGGCGTGGGCGCGCTCGTCGGCTTCCTCTCGGGCACGAGCGTCGTCCGCTCCGCCGGACGGATGGTCGCGCTCGCCGGGCTCGCCGCGGGCGTCACCTACCTCGTCGGCCGGCTGTTCGGAGCGGTGGTGAGCTGAGCCGCGCCGAACAGCCGACGCGCCACCCGTGCGCGCCCCCCCTATCCCACGATGGGGGCCCCGCGGTACGCTGCGGGGGCGCGCGCGCCCCGCCGGGCGGGCGTCGCGGGGAGGCACAGGCGTGGGGAAGGACGTGCGGATCGCCGTGGCGTCCGCGAGCCTCGGCTCGGGGTTCGCGGGGCTCGTCTACTCGAACCTCAAGAAGCAGCTCGAGCCCGGCCACACGATCGTGGAGTGCGCGATCTCCGCCCGCGCCGACGTCGAGTTCGTGCGCGCGCGCCTCCTGCAGCTCCTCGAAGGGGACCCGAAGCCGATCGCGCTCGTCGGCATCTGCCTCAAGCCGGACCCGCAGACGCTCGAGACGTTCCACGCCGCGGGCGCACCCGCGATCCTGGTGGACGAGGAGGCGGAGGGCGCGTCGACCGTCTCCTGCGACAACTTCGCGGGCGGCTACATGGCCGGCGAGCACCTCGCGAAGCTGGGCCGCAGGTCGATCGCGGTCGTCTCGGGCCAGATGCACATCAACGGTGGGTACAACGCCCTCCAGCGCGTGAAGGGGTTCGCGAAGTCCTGCGCCGAGCGCGGCCTGCGGTTCTCGATGGACGAGGTGATCGAGGTCGTCTTCTACACGCACAAGGACGGCGTCAACGCGATGAGCCAGCTCCTCCAGGAGCGGCGGAGGATCGACGCGGTCTTCTGCGCGGCGGGCGACGCCACCGCGACCGGCATGATGGCGGTCGCGCGCGAGAAGGGGATCGAGATCCCCGAGCAGCTCGCCATCCTCGGCTACGACGACAGCCCGATGGCCGCCATCGCCACCCCGCCGCTCAGCTCCGTCCGCCAGTCCGCCGAGCAGTTCGCCGCCGAGGCCTACCGCCTCGCGACGGAGCGCCGCGCCGACTGCATCGCCCGGCCGCAGAAGGTGCTGTTCCCTCCGAAGCTCGTGCTCCGGCAGTCTGCATAGGCGATCGGCGCGGGGAGGAACGCTCCCCCGAGCGCCGTTCCGCTCGGTGAACCTGCACGCATGTCGGGCCGAGGCATCCCTCCGCCACCAGCTGCGCACATTGCGCGCAACCGAGCTCCGTTGCAAATCGCCATGCGCAATCAAAAGGTTGGACCCTCCTGGCACCAAGAGGGTTCCCGCGCTACACCTGAGGCGTAGGCGGGGCCCCACGGAGGATGGCTCGACATGTCCGTACGGATCGCGGTCGCATCGCACAGCCTGAGCTCGGGGTTCTCGGGAGCGATGTACGCCCTCATCCGGAAGCTCGTGCAACCGGAGCAATCCATCGTCGAGTGCGGGATCGTCCTGCGCGACGATCCCGAGCACCTGCGGGAGAAGCTCCTGAAGCTCCTCGCGAGCGAGCCTCGTCCCGCGGCGCTCATCGGCATCTGCCTGCGGCCCGACCGGAAGACGGTCGCCGACTTCCGGTCGTACCGCGCGCCCGTCGTGCTCGTCGACGAGCAGGCGGAGGGCGCGTCCACGGTCGCGTCGGACAACTACGCCGGCGGGCAGCTCGCGGGCAAGTTCCTGGCGGACGCCGGACGCCGGACGATCGCCCTCGTCTCCGGGCGGCTCGAGGGGAACGGCAGCTACAACGCGGTCCAGCGCCTCAACGGGTTCACGAAGGCGCTGGCCGAGCGCGGCCTCCAGCTCTCGGACGAGCACCTCGTCCAGGTGGTCGAGTACTCGCGCAAGGAGGGCGAGGCGGCGCTCCCCGAGCTGCTCCGCAAGGCCACGAAGCCGGACGCGATCTTCTGCGCCGCGGGCGACTTCTGCGCGAGCGGCCTGCTCGCGGCCGCGCGGGACCGGAAGCTCAAGGTCCCCGGCGACCTGGCGGTGCTCGGCTACGACGACAACCCGCTCGCCGCGATCTCGCACCCGCCGCTCACCACGATCCGCCAGCCGATGGACCAGATCGCCGAGGAGGCGTGGCGGATCGCCACCACCGACCGCGAGCGGATCCTGGTGAAGCCGGCGCGGTCGCTCTTCCCGCCGGAGCTCGTGAAGCGGGAGAGTGCGTAGACGACCGAGCGGGCTCCGGAGCCGCGTCGGGTCCCGGCCGGCGCAGCCGGCGTCCGCGCGTCACTCCCCCACGTCCTCGTCCGCCCCCGGCACGCCCTCCCCCTCCTCCTCGGGCTCGAGCGGCGGCGGCGCCGGGAGGAGATCGCCGCTCCGCCCCGCCCGGCGGCGCGCGTAGTAGCGGGTCACCGACGGCAGGCTGAAGCGGTTCATCGTCACGCTGTGCGTGGCGGTCGCGTTGAGCTTGTCGATGTCGATGAACCACTCCGGCAGGAACACCGGGCCCACGCAGACCCCCTCGTCGATGAGGTCGCGGACGAGCTCGGCGTCGTCGACGCTCATCTTGCCCGCGAGGTACGCGCGGACGAGGTCCACGTCGCGCTGCTCGAGCGCGGAGCGCAGGAAGTTGAACGCGCGGCAGTAGCCGCGCTGGTAGGCGGCGTCCTTCGTGAACGGCGCCCCGCCCTCGAGCACGCCGCCGCGGAAGACGCGCTCGCTCATGAGGGCCGCCTTCTCCGGCGGGAAGCGGGCGAGCAGGTACCGGTAGACCTCGAGGAAGTCGGCGCCGCGCGCGGCCATGTCCACCGCGATGGTCCGCTCGCCGAGCTCGATGTACCGCTCGTCGGTGATGTGGCCGGCGAGGTATTCGGAGACGATGCCCGTCCCCTCCTGCGACTCGGTGTGGCGCGGGAGCCCCACGCCCATCACCGTCAGCACCGGCTGGCGGTAGCCGTTCATGCTGGTGAGGACGTGCCAGAGCCCTTCGTGATGCGCGAGCGCCCGCACGCGGCGCTCGGAGAAGCGCGCCCCCTTGCGGAGCGTGATGTGCGTCGCGCCGGCGGCGGCGTTGGCGGTGAGGCGGGTGCGGACGATCACCCTCACCGGGCCGCCGAGGTACGGCGCGCAGATGTCGGCGACCTTCGCCGCGGCCTCCTCCGCCGAGTACGCGAGCTCCTCGTCGCGCGCGCGCGGCCGCGACGCCCAGAGCCGGGCGATGGCGAGGTTGTCGACGTTGTGGTCGGGGAAGCGGTCGCGCGGATCGCCGTAGAGGCGCTGCGAGAGCTCGTAGAAGCGGCGGGTGCCGCGCGCGGCGAGGAGCTCCACCGCGAGGATGAACTCGTCGCAGCGGCGGCGGAGCAGCGACTCGACCGGGTTCTTTCCGCGGATCTGCCGGCGGATGGAGCGGAGCTCCTTCACCTTGTCGGAGCGCTCGAACCCGAGCGGCGGGTACTGGGGGCGCGGCAGCTCGCGCGCGCCCCTGCGGAAGAACTGCGCGTGGACTCGCGGGCCCCAGTTGATGGCCCGGAAGACGCGGATGGGCCGCTGCGCGTGCAGGATCGCGTCGGAGATGCGGCGGAGGTACTCGCGCGGCACGGGGCGAACCTACCACGGTCCGCCGCGCGGCCCGACCGGCCGCGGGACGGACCCCGGCGGGCGATCCGGCGCTCGCCGGGCAGGCGTTTCGCAGGCGGCACGGTGGTTGCTCTGCCCGCGGGCGAGGAGACCACCATGAGCAACAAGATCGAGTCGATCCACGTCGCCCCGACCAGCGAGCGGCGGTCCGTGCCCGGCAGGTTCGAGACCACGCTCCGCGGGGCCGCCGCCGGCTTCGCCCACGGCATCGCCGACGGCGTCCAGCTCGCGGCCCCGTTCGTGCCGGGCGGGACCGTGCTCTCCGCCGCCGTCCGCGTCGGCGCGGGCGCCCTCGCG
>JAEYOU010000028.1 GCA_023411405.1 Pseudomonadota bacterium
GGGCGATCCCGCGTCCGCGGCGCCACTCGCCGGCGAGGCCCTCGGTGCGGTGGCCGGGATGCTCCAGCTGCACGGCGGGACGGGGCTCATGGAGGACTCGGGGCTCCCCGAGCTCCACCGCGTCGTCCTCTCCGTGGTCGCGGAGCTGGTGGCGGCGGCCGCCCCCGCGCCGCGCCCGCTCTCCGACCTCCTCCTCGCCGCCCCCGGACCCGGCGGCGTCCCGCTCGATCCGTGAAGGAGACCCGATGACCCCCGCTCGAGAGAAGATCCTGGAAGCGTTCTGCCTCGCCCTGAACAAGGTGAAGCGAAGCGGCTTCGCCGTCCAGCAGCTCGCGCCCGGCGCGTACCTGGGCGGCGACCTCGGCGTCGACTCCGTGGAGATGCTGGAGATCTGGTACGACGTCGAGAAGGCGCTCGGCGTACACGTGCCGGACGAGGAGAAGCGCGGCATCCTCACCGTGGGCGAAGTCGTCTCGGTGTTCGAGCGGAAGCTCTAGGGCGCGCGCATGTTCCGACCGGACGCGCTCGCGGGCCGCGTGGCCCTCATCACCGGCGGCGGCACCGGCCTCGGCCGCGCCGTGGCCGAGCACTTCGTGCGGCACGGCGCGCGCTGCGTGATCGCCGGCCGGCGCGAGGCGGTGCTCCGGGAGACCGCGCGGGAGCTCGGCGACGCGGTGCTCCCGGTCGCCTGCGACGTGCGCGATCTCCTGCAGGTGGAGGACGCGGTGGCGCGCGCCGTGGAGCGGTTCGGTCACGTCGACACGCTCGTGAACAACGCCGCGGCGAACTTCCTCTCCCCCACCGAGGAGCTCACGCCCAACGCCTTCAAGCTGGTCGGCGACGTCGTCTACCAGGGCGCGGTCCACTGCACCCTCACGCTCGGAAAGCGGTGGATCGCCGAGGGCACCGGCGGGACCGTCCTCAACGTCCTCACCACCTACGCGGCCACCGGCTCCGCGTTCGTGGTCCCCTCGGCCTGCGCGAAGTCGGCGGTGGCCACGCTCACGCGCTCCCTGGCCGCCGAGTGGGGCCGCCACGGCATCCGGCTGGTGGGGCTCGCCCCGGGTCCCTTCCCGACCGAGGGCGCGGAGAACCGCCTCTTCATCGACCCGAGCTGGAAGGAGCGCGCCATCCGGCGGATCCCGGCGCGGCGGCTCGGACGGTTGGAGGAGTTCGGGCAGCTCGCGGTGTTCCTCGCGAGCGCGGCGGGCTCCTACATCAACGGTCAGGTGATCACCATCGACGGCGGCGAGGCGGTCGCGCTCGCCGGCGAGTTCAACTTCCTGGAGGACGTCACGCCCGAGGTCTGGCGCGCGTACCGGCGCAGCGCGCGGCGCAGCGGCGCCGCGCCGGGCGCCGCCGCCGGGTCAGATCGGTGCCCGTCTCGCGGCAGCGGAGCGCACGGCCGCGCGACCAGTTCAACCGCGCTCGAGGAGGAGTGATCATGGAGACGCAGGCGAAGGTTCGGGAGATCGTGCTCGGCGTGATCGAGGGGGTCATCGACGTCGATCCCGCGGAGATCACGGACGAGAAGCAGTTCCGGGAGCTCGGCGTCGACTCGCTCACCGCGCTCGACGTGCTCACCGCGCTCGAGCGCGAGTTCCGGCTGAAGCTCGGCGAGGAGTCGATGCGACGGTTCGTGAACATCGAGGGCGTCGCCGCGGTGGTGAAGGAGGCCCTCGCGCGGGCCGGCACGGCCGCGACCGCCTGATCCGCGCGCGCCTTCGCTCCGAGAGGTGGCCCATGGAGGAGTCGGATCGCCGGCCGGTGGCGCCGTACCAGGGCGGGGGAGACGCCCCGTCCTCTCCCCCGCCGCCGCAGCCGCGGCGGGTCAGCCTGGACGCCGTGGTGAGCGGCCTGCTCGCGGCCGGCGCATCCGATCCCATCGGGCGGGCGTCGCGGCGCAACATGCCCTCGCTACAGCGCGTCCGGACGTTCCTCCGGCTCATCCGCGGCGTCTTGCTCCCGGGGCACGACGGGCCGGCGGCGCCCGCGGGGTGCCGGTACCGGCTCGGCGAGACGCTGACGCAGGCCCAGGCGCTGCTCCTCGACGAGGCGGTCCTGGCCCTCGCCGCGGTCGCGGAGCACCCGGAGGAGTGCGCGCACTGCCGCGACCGGGCGCAGGCGATCGCCGCGGACTTCCTCGATGCGCTCCCCGGCGTCCGACGCCTGGTGGGGTCCGACGTGGAGGCGGCGTTCCGGGGCGATCCGGCGCTCACGAGCCCCGACGAGGCCATCCTCTGCTCTCCCGGCGTGGCCGCCGTCGCGAGCCAGCGGCTCGCGCACGTCCTCCACCGCCTCGGGCTGCCGCTCGTGCCGCGCATGATGACGGAGGCGGCCCACGCCGAGACGGGGACCGACATCCACCCCGGCGCCTCCCTCGGCGAGCGCCTGTTCATCGACCACGGCACGGGGGTGGTGATCGGCGAGACGGCGGTGGTCGGGAAGGGGGTGCGCATCTATCAGGGG
This sequence comes from Pseudomonadota bacterium, assembly GCA_023411405.1. Classification (GTDB taxonomy): domain Bacteria; phylum Myxococcota; class Myxococcia; order Myxococcales; family Anaeromyxobacteraceae; genus Anaeromyxobacter. The sequence goes on from JAEYOU010000028.1 coordinate 2,470, forward strand.
GTGACCCTCGGCGCGCGCTCGTTCCGGCTCGACGAGCACGGTGACCCGGTGAAGGGCCTCCCGCGCCATCCGATCATCGAGGACGAGGTCGTCATCTACTCCGGCGCGAGCGTCCTCGGCCGGATCACCATCGGCAGGGGATCGGTGATCGGAGGCAGCGTCTGGGTGACGCGAAGCCTGCCCCCGGGGACCATCGTCACGCAGCAGCGGAAGGGCCAGGGGGAGGGCGGGCGGCGCGAGGTCTCCGGCGCGGGGGAGCCCTGACGTTCAGGGTGCGAGCTCGAACAGCCGAAGCGCCGCCGGACCCTCGCCCGCGCAGGCGAGCGCCGCCGAGACGCCTGGACCCGCGTCGAGCGGGTGGAGCTCGAAGCCGGGCCCGTCGAGATCCGCGATCCGCACGACGCACCGCGCCCTCCAGGGAGCCGGCGGGAGCGCGAGGCGCCGCGGCGACACCGAGAGCCCGGACCCCAGCGCCTTGAGCACCGCCTCCTTCCCCGCCCAGAGGTCATAGAAGGCCGCGCGCCGCGCGCTCCCTCGCAGCGCGAGCAAGGCCGCGCGCTCGGGGGCCTCGCACACCACCGCGGCGAGCTCGTCCACGTTCGGCTCCGCGCGGTGGCGCTCCACGTCCACGCCGACGTCGCGGTCGAGCGCCACGGCGAGGAGCGCCAGCTCGCCCGTGTGCGACACGTTGAACCGCAGGCGCTCCCCCTCCGGACCCTCGAGGCGCGGCTTGCCGTACGGCCCCTCGGTGAAGCCGATCGCCGCGGGCTCCCGCCCGAGCAGGCGGGCGAGGAGCCGGCGGAGCGCTGCGCGCGTCTCGGTGAACTGGACCCTGTCGCGCTCGAAGACGAAGCGGTCTGCGCGCGCCCGCTCGTCCGGCGAGAGGACGGCGCGCCCGGAGCGCGGGGCGAGGTGCAGGCGGAAGACGTGGACCTCGCCCGCACCGAGGGAAGGACGTGCAGGCGCTCGCTCCCACGGTGCCATGACCGGAGTGTACCGCAGCCGCGTCGCGCCTCCGCGCGTGCCTAGGATCTGGCATCGAGGCTCCGTCGACGGCCGGGCGCACCGGTGGACGGGCTCGGGAGGAGAGGCGACATGCGAGCGGTCGTGTTCCACGACGTCGGCGATCTCCGGCTCGAAGACGTGGACGAGCCGAGCATCCTCGAGCCCACCGACGCGATCGTGCGGATCACGCGCAGCGCCATCTGCGGGACCGATCTGCACTTCGTGCGCGGCACGTTCCCCGGCATGCGGCCCGGCACCGTGCTCGGGCACGAGGCGGTCGGGGTCGTCGAGGAGGTGGGCAAGGGCGTGCGGAACCTGCGGGAGGGAGACCGCGTGGTCGTCCCCTCGACGATCGCCTGCGGGAACTGCACGCCGTGCAGGGGGGGCTTCTTCTCGCAGTGCGACGTGGCAAACCCGAACGGCCCCGACGCCGGGACGGCGTTCTTCGGCGGGCCGGAGGCCTCGGGCGCGTTCCCGGGCCTGCAGGCCGAGCGCCAGCGGATCCCGTTCGCGAGCTTCGGCCTGGTGCGCCTCCCCGACGAGGTCACCGACGACCAGGCGATCCTGCTCTCGGACATCTTCCCCACGGGGTGGTTCGGGGCGGCGCTCGCCGACGTGCGCCCCGGCCGGTCCGTGGCCGTGCTCGGCTGCGGGCCGGTGGGGCAGTTCGCGATCGCGAGCGCCTTCCTCCGCGGCGCGGCCCGCGTGATCGCGATCGACTCCAAGTACGACCGGCTCGACCACGCGCGCGCGCAGGGGGCGGAGTGCGTGGACTTCGACGTCGAGGATCCGGTGGCGGCGGTGAAGGAGATCACCGCCGGGACGGGCGTGGACGCCGTGATCGACGCCGTCGGCGTGGACGCGAACGCGCCCGCGGACGAGCGGGATCCGGGGCGCCAGGAGGTCCGGCAGGTGGCGCCGCGGACGCGCCCGCGCAACGGCAACTGGCACCCGGGCGACGCGCCCTCGCAGGCGCTCACCTGGGCGGTGGAGATCGCCGCGAAGGCCGGCACCGTCGCGATCGTCGGGGTGTATCCGCCGGCGGCGCGGGCGTTCCCGATCGGGAAGGCGATGAACAAGAACCTCTCGGTGAAGATGGGGAACTGCAATCACCGCAAGTACATCCCGCTCCTCCTCGAGCGCGTCCGGGCCGGCGCGATCGACCCCGAGGTGGTGCTCACCCGCGATCAGCCGCTCGAGGCGGCGCTGGAGGCCTACGGCGAGTTCGATCGGCGAGAGCCGGGCTGGTTGAAGGTCGAGATCGCGCCGGTGCAGTGAGGAGGCGGCGTCAGCGCGCCGGCCGCAGCCGGCGCGGATCGTTGGCGACGTAGTCGAGCCGGCGGGCCTCGAGCACCCCGGCCTGGCGCGCCCGCGCCTCGGTGCAGAAGATCGAGAGCCGCCGCCCGTCCACGCTGACCCGCCAGCGGAGGCGCTCGAGCCGCTCGACGCCGACGACGTGGCCCTTGACGATCCGCTCCGAGTAGTCGCAGTCCATTGCCTTCACCTTGCGCACCGCGCGGGGCGGAAGAAACCCCGGCGTCCACGCTCGCCGGGGTGTCGCTGGCTACTCCAGCCTTCGTCCGTGCGCCTCGGCGCGCTCGAGCAGGCCCACGAGCTCGGCGCTCGGCGCGCGCGAGCGATCGCCGCGGCGCGCCGCCCGGTGGAGGGACGAGAGCGCCTGCGCGAAGGTGACGTCCTCCGTCGCCCCGCGGCGCTGGAGGAGCGCGTCGAGCCTGCGCATCCGCTCCTTGAGCGCCTTGAACGCCTCGTTCATTTCTTCCTGGCCTTTCTGGCTGTGGTGGCGCGGGCACGCTCCGGCGCGTACCGGCCCGAGACGGGATCGAGCGCGAACGCCGGGAGCTGCTCGAGGCGGTCGTCGTGCGCCTTCGGGTCGGGCGCGAGGAGCTGCGACACCGCCGACAAGCGGAGCTTGGCCGCCTCGCGGCGTTCACCGTCGGGGAAGAAGACGTGGATCGCCGTGGCGTCCAGGGCCACGACCCGGCCGATGCCGAGCGTCGAATGCCGGACCACCATCCCCTTCTTGAACTCTTCCACGGTCGGCCTCCCGTCGCGGAGGGCGACCGCTCGGGAGGGAACGGAGGTCGGCGCGAGTGATCCTCAACATACCGCACGGGGGGGCTCCTGGATACGCCCCCCCGAGACCACGTCGCGCGCGCCGGAGAGCCGCGCGGGCGCCTCGTCCAGCGTCCGCCCCCGCGGAGCGTCAGGCGTTCGCCGCCGATCCGGAGGGCGCCGGGGCGGCCGAGGTCAACCGCTCGTGGAGCAGGCCCGCGCACGCACGGCAGGTGACTCCACGGGCGTGCTTCGTCGATCGCTCCTCGAAGCCGCGAAGGCCGCAGAGCGTCTCGCGAAGCTTCGTGTCGTAGAAGTGGATCACCCGCGCAGCGTTCTCGGTCTCGTCCATGGCGCGCCCTCGAACCGGGCCGGTGAGGGAGCGGAGCGCTCCGGGGCAGGGGCGGTTCAGGCCTACTCCTTCTGATAAGCACGGGCGAGCGGGCCGGCACGCGGGCGGCACGTGCGCGGGCGCACACCCCCCTGCCCGACTTTCTTGGGACTCCCCTCGACTCCGGGGTGGGCAGGGAGTACACGTATCTCGCGCCCGAGCGGGCGCGGCAGCATCGCGCGGCACTTTCTGCCCCGCGTTCACAAAGAAAAGAGCATCACAGCACATGGCGACCGGTACGGTGAAGTGGTTCAACGACGCGAAGGGCTTCGGTTTCATCACGCAGAGCGATGGCGGCGAGGATGTCTTCTGCCACCACACCGCGATCCAGACGGACGGCTTCCGTTCGCTCGCGGAGGGGCAGCGCGTCGAGTTCGACGTGGCCCGCGGCCCGAAGGGCCTGCAGGCGCAGAACGTCCGCCCGATCTCCTGATCCGCGGAGCGTGACGAAGAGGTGAGCGCCCGGCCTCGACGAGGTCGGGCGTTCGCATTTCAGGGATTGGGCAGCGTGCTCTCCGGCTCGAGCACGCGCAGGAGCGCGGCGAAGTCGGGCGGCTTCGCGAGGTGCGCGTCGAAGCCGGCGTCGCGGGCGCGCTGCCGGTCCTCGGGCTGCGCGTACCCGCTGAGCGCCACGAGCCGCGTGCCTTCGAGCGCCCCCTCGCGCCGGAGCGTGCGCGCGATGGCGTAGCCGTCCAGGTCCGGCAGGCCGATGTCGCAGAGGACCACGTCCGGGCGGAGCTCGCGCGCGAGCGCGATGCCAGCGCGGCCGTCGGCGGCGATGCGCACGCGGTGGCCCTGGAGCTCGAGCACGTCCGCGAGGCTCTGCGCCCCGTCCTCGTTGTCCTCGATCACCAGG
>JAEYOU010000038.1 GCA_023411405.1 Pseudomonadota bacterium
GGGACGTGCAGCGCCGGGACAGGCCGAGCACCGACCCGCGGCCTGACGCGGCGCGGGCGCCCGCTCGATCGGAAGGGAGAGCGCGGGGGCGCCGACCCGGGCCGCGCACCCCCTCTTGGACGCGCCGTGCGGGGCGCGAGCGGGGGTAAGGTTTCCGTGGGCCGCCCGAGCGGGCCGCCTTCGCCGCGTCCGACACCGGTACCCCATGTCGCTGCTCGACTCCGCCCCTCGCGATCCCCAGGGCGCCGCGCTCGGCCGCGAGGCGACGCTGCCGTTCCTCGCGGGGATCCTCGACGCGCTCCCGAACCCGGTGTTCGTGAAGGACGAACGCCACCGGTGGGTGCTGCTCAACGAGCGGTTCTGCCGGATGATGGGGCGCGACCGCGCGGAGCTCATCGGGCGTTCGGACTTCGACTTCTTTCCGCGCGCGGAGGCCGAGGAGTTCTGGCGGCGCGACGATCACGTCTTCTCGACCGGCGAGGTCGACGAGAACGAGGAGCTCTTCACCGACGGTCAGGGCACGACCCACGTCATGCTCACCCGCAAGACGCTCCTCGTCGACCCGGTGGGGCGGCGCTACCTCGTCGGCGTGGCCTCCGACATCAGCGAGCGGAAGCGGATGGAGCGGGAGCTCGTCCGCTCGCGCGACGAGCTCGAGCGCCACGTCGGGGAGCGGACCGCGGAGCTCTCGCGGGCCAACGAGCAGCTCCGCCAGGAAGACCTGCACAAGAACGAGTTCCTCGCCGTCCTCTCGCACGAGCTCCGGAACCCGCTCGCGCCGCTGCGCAACGCGCTCTGGCTGCTCGAGCGGCCCGACGCCACCCCGGATCAGTGCGCGAAGGCGCGGGAGACGATCAACCGCCAGCTCATGCACCTCACGCGGCTCGTCGACGACCTGCTCGACGTGACCCGCATCTCGCAGGGCAAGATCCACCTCCAGCGCGCACGCGTGGATCTCGGCGACCTGATCCGCCGGACCGTGGAGGACCACCGCTCGCTGTTCCAGAGCTCCGGGCTCGAGCTGACCTGCGAGACGGGCGACCTGCCGGCGTACGTCCACGCCGATCCCACTCGCCTGGCGCAGATCCTCGGCAACCTGCTCGGGAACTCGGCGCGCTTCTCCGAGCCGGGCGGGCGCGTGGAGGTGGTCCTGGAGCGCGAGGCGGGCGGCCGCGTGCTGCTCCGCGTGCGCGACCAGGGCATGGGGTTCTCGCCGGAGCTGGGCGAGCGGATCTTCCAGCCGTTCATCCAGGCCGAGCGGACGCTGCACCGCTCCCGCGGCGGCCTCGGCCTGGGCCTCGCGCTGGTGCGCGGCCTCGTCGAGCTCCACGGCGGGACGGTGGTGGCCCGCAGCGAGGGACCGGGCCGCGGCGCCGAGTTCCAGGTCCGGCTCCCCCTCGCGGAGACCGACGCCGTCCTCCGCTCGGAGCGGCCGGCGCCGACGTCCGCCATGCCGCGCCGCCGGGTGCTCATCGTCGAGGACAACGCAGACGCCGCGGACACCCTCCGCGAGGTGCTCCTCGTGTGGGATCACGAGGTGGAGATCGCCCGCGACGGGCAGGAGGGCGTCGAGAAGGCGCGCGCCTTCCGGCCGGACCTCGTCCTGTGCGATCTCGGGCTCCCGAAGCTCGACGGCTACGAGGTGGCGCGGGCGATCCGGGCGGCGCCCGAGCTCGCCGGCGTGTACCTGGTGGCCGTCACCGGCTACGCGTCCGGCGCCGACCAGCGCCGCGCCGCGGACGCCGGGTTCCACCGCCACCTCGCGAAGCCCGTGTCGCTGGACGTCATCGAGGAGGTGCTCATGACGGCCCCGCGCGTCCGGTGAGCTTCACGGGCGCGGCGCCGCCGCCGGGCTCCATCGTCACCCTTCGGCCGCCGCCGCCGCGGCCGAGGGCGCCGCGCCCGGCCGTCGCGCGTAGAGCTCCTTCACCACCCGCTCGATCGCGATCTCCTCGATGGCCATGTCGCGGATGCGCCGCCCGCGGCTCACCGCGGCGATGAACCGGTCGAGCTCGAGCGTCTCCAGATCGAGCTCGTACTCGACGTCCCCCGGCCCGTGCCGCTCCACCACCGTGAGGCCAGGGAGCGCGAGGCCGTCGAGGCTCTCGTCGGTCGAGACGCGCACCCGCTTCCGCGCGCCGAGCGAGCGGCGGAGCGCCTCGAGCCGGTCGTCGAACACGAGCTCGCCCCCGTTGATCACGACCACACGCTCGGCGAGGCGCTCCACGTCCTCGAGATCGTGCGTGGTGAGCAGGAAGGTGACGCCCTCGCGGTTCATCTCCCGCACGAACCCGTGGATGGCCTCCTTGGCCACGACGTCGAGCCCGATGGTCGGCTCGTCGAGGAACACCACCTCGGGCCGGTGGAGCATGGCCATGATGAACTCGCACTTCATCCGCTCGCCCAGCGAGAGGTTCCGCGTCGGCTGTCGGGAGATCCGCTCGGCCCCGAGGAGCTCGGTCAGGCGCCCGAGCGTGCGCCGGAACTCGGCCTCGGGGATGCCGTAGATCGCCTGGTTCATGAGGAAGGCGTCGAGCGGGGGGATGTCCCAGACGAGCTGCGACTTCTGCCCGAACACCGCGCCGATTCGGGCGACGTACCGCTTGCGCTCGCGCCAGGGCACGAACCCGAGCACCCGCGCCTCGCCCCCGGTCGGGTGGAGCACGCCGGTGAGGATCTTGAGCGTCGTGGACTTCCCGGCGCCGTTCGGCCCGAGGAAGCCGACCCGTTCGCCCGCGCGGATGTCGAGGTCGATCCCGCGCAGCGCCTCGACGCGGACGGGCCTGCGGCGGAACAGGCTCGCCACCACCTCGCGGAACGAGCTGCCGCGCTCGTACGTCGTGTACGTCTTCCGGAGCCCGCGGACCTCGATCACCATCAGCCACCTCCGCCCGCATACCGGCGCAGCATGGCGCGCCAGAAGAGCAGCGCCGCGCCCAGGAAGCCGAGCGAGCAGACCGCCGCGACGGCGGTGAGCGGCTCGGCGCGGGCGAGCAGCGCCTGCGCCGGCAGGAACGCGATCATCGACACCGGGACCGCCGTGGCGACGACCACGCGAAAGGCCCGGCCGTAGATCGACCCCGGGTACTGCGCGAAGAGCATCACCGCCTCGCTCACCTCGAGCACCCGACCGTTCCCCACCCACACGAACAGGCTCCCCGCCATGAAGAGCGCGATCGCGAACAGCACCGCGACGGCGAGCGCCAGCAGCGCGACGAAGAGGAGGACCGCGATCGGGCCCGGCGGAGGGACGTGCGCCACGGCCCAGCCGAAGAGCACGCTCCCGCCCAGGAGCTGGCCCACGCCCTGGACGTCGAGGCTCTGCACCAGGGTGACGAGGAGCGGCGAGCGGGGCTTGAGGAGCGTCAACTCGAAGGTCCCCTCGCGCACCTGCTCGAACACGGTCCAGACCATGCCGAAGAAGCACGGGTAGGCGACGCCGCGCGCGAGGAGGAACGTGCCCTGCACGAGCAGCGCCTCGTGCATCGACCACCCCGGAAACCGCGCGCCCGCGCCGTAGGCGAGCACGGTGACGAGCGGGGTGATGGCCTCGAGGAGCAGCGTCACGAGGAGGCTCACGAGGAGGTCCCCGCGGTACGCGGCCCGCGTCGCGAAGGAGATCCGCAGGGCGCGGCCGAGGAGCCGGGAGAGCCCGGGCCGGCGTCCTTCGCGCGGCGCGCTCACGCCCCCACCCCCGTGTAGCGCCGGAGCCCGGCGCGGTAGAGCACCCCCGAGACGAGCCACATGGCCGCGACCGCGAGGGCCTGGAGCCCGACGACCGCGGGCAGCGGGAGCGCGACGCCCGCGAGCTCGTACCGCCCGAGGACGACGCGCACCGGCGCGTAGCTGATGAACTGGAACGGCAGGACCAGCATCACCTTCTGCACCACGGGCGGGAACAGCGTGAGCGGGAGGAAGGTGCCGGCGAGGAGGTCGCGGGCGAACCGCACGAGGGCGCGGATCCCGTCGGTCCGCGTGAGCCAGAACGAGAGGAGGCCCACGCAGTAGTTGACGAGGAACATCATCAGGAAGGCGAGCCCGAGCGAGAGCGCGGCCCAGAGCGGCGCGGCGGGCCAGATGCGGACCCGGAACGCGAAGGCGAAGATGAGCCACACGGGCAGGAACTCGAACAGGAGCCCGAGCGTCCGGTGGCCGATCTTCTGCGCGAGCGCGAACGTGCGGTGATCCATCGGGCGGAGCGCGAAGGTGAGGAACCGGCCCGTGCGGACCAGCATCTGCAGGTTCCAGTCGGCGAAGTCCATCGTCAGGTAGTAGGTGACCGCCGCGGTGCCGTAGTAGAGGAGCATCTCCTCCAGCCGGAAGCCGCCCAGCTCCTCGCGGCCGGCGTAGAGCGCGCGCCAGAGGAAGCCCTGCGCGAGGAAGTACGCCGGCCCGATGAAGAGCGAGAGGAGCATGTGCGACCGGTAGGCCGCCCACTCCTTGTACGTCACGAAGGCCACCGCGCGGATCATCGCCAGGCGCCCGGCCACCACCGCCATCAGCGACCCCATGAACGTGCCCGAGCCCTCCCCCAGCGACGGCCACGTCTTGCGCTTCACAAGACGCCGGAGAACGCGATCGCCCGCGGGATGACCTGCGTCTCGGCGCTCCAGTCCTTCGGGTCGCACATGAAGTGGGCGTAGACGAACTGCTCCACCGGATCCACGAACAGGGCGCACCAGCCGTACCCCTCGTGGTTGAAGGTGGCCGGCCCGACCGTCGACCCGTCGCAGAAGAAGCCCCAGCCGAGCCCGTGGCGGTAGTCGCGAAGGCGCTTCCCCCAGTGGAACGCAGGCACGCCTGAGAGCTGGTTGCGGGTCATCTCCTCCACCGTCTTCCGCCCGAGGATGCGCCGCCCCTCGAGCTCGCCCCCCTGGAGGAAGCACTGCCCGAAGCGGAACAGGTCGGGGAGCGTCGAGAACAGGCCGCCGCTGCCGTCCGGGTGGTCGGCGACCCAATCCCCGCGTTGCCAGTCCTCACACCACGCGACCTCGCTCCGGAGCGGCTCGGGGACCGCGAACATCGATCGGCCCATGCCGAGCGGCGCGAGGATCTCCCTGACGACGTGGTCGTAGTACGGCACGCCGGAGACCCGGCTCACGACCTCGGCGAGCAGCATGTACCCCATGCTGCAGTACCCCCACGCCTCGCCGGGTCGGGACGCGGCGGGGCCGGACGCCACCGCCTTGCGGATCCAGTCCTGCTCGAGCCGCCACCACTCGAACCGCGGCAGCGGGTACGGCTCGCAGAGGTACCCGGGATCCGGCGGCAGCCCGGAGGTGTGCGTGAGGAGGTGCCAGATCGTGATCTCGCCGTGCAGCGGGTTGTCGAGCTCCGGGAGGATCGACTTCACCGGCTGCCCGAGCCAGAGCAGGCCGCGCTCGACCAGCTGCAGGATGGCCGTCGCGGTGAACGGCTTCGTGAGCGAGGAGAGCCTCTTCATGGAATCGGGGAGGAGCGGCGGAGCGTCCGCGGCCGGCGTGCGCCGTCCGAGCGCGCGGTGCGCGAACACCTTCCCCCGCCGGGCCATGAGGAACGAGGCGCCCTGGAGCACCCCGGCCTCGATCCGGCGCGCCAGGTAGTCCTCGAGCACCGCGAGCTTCGTCTCGTCGTAGCGAGCTTCGCGGGGGGAGAGGTCGATCCGTCCTTCGATGGAGCGTGCCATCGTCCGTCACCTCGGCCGTAGGGTTCGCGCCGACTGTACCCTCCGTCCGGCACCTGCGCAAGCGTCCAGTGCGGCCGGAGCTGGCCGCTCCGCCCGACTTCACGCGGTGCTTGACTCCGCTCCGCGCGCGGGTACGAGTTCTGCCATGCGTGATTGCCTGGCGGTGATCCTGGGCGGCGGCCGCGGTACCCGACTCTTCCCCCTCACCCGCGAGCGGTCGAAGCCCGCGGTCCCGATCGCCGGGAAGTACCGCCTCATCGACATCCCGCTCTCGAACTGCATCAACTCCGGGCTGAAGCGGATCTTCGTCCTCACCCAGTACAACTCGGAGAGCCTCAACAACCACGTCGGCCAGGCGTACAAGTTCGACGCCTTCACGCACGGCTTCGTCACGATCCTCGCCGCGGAGCAGACCGACGAGGGCGGCGAGTGGTTCCAGGGCACCGCCGACGCCGTGCGCCAGTCGATGCGCCACCTCAAGTCGCACCCGAGCCGCGAGGTGCTCATCCTCTCCGGCGACCAGCTCTACCAGATGGACTACAACGTCCTCGCCGACACGCACCGGAACAACCGCGCCCAGGTGACGGTGGGGGTGATCCCCGTGCCGCGCGAGCAGACCGCGGGCTTCGGGATCCTCAAGGTCGACGCGCGCGGCCGCATCGTCCACTTCGAGGAGAAGCCCGGTCCCGACCGGCTCGACGATCTCGAGTCGGAGATCCCGGGGTACGGGCGCGGCTTCCTCGCGTCGATGGGCATCTACATGTTCGAGCGCGACTACCTCGAGAAGGTCGTCTCGGATCCGTCCCTCGTCGACTTCGGCCGGCACGTGGTCCCGCGGGCCATCGGGACCACGCAGGTCCAGGCCCACGTCTTCCGCGGCTACTGGGAGGACGTCGGGACGATCGCGTCGTACTACCAGGCCGGGCTCGCGCTCACCGAGCCGATCCCGCCGTTCGACTTCCACGACGCGAACCGCCCGGTGTTCACCCGCCCGCGGTTCCTGCCCGCCACGCGGATCGAGGGTTGCACCCTGCACGCCGCCCTCGTCTCGGAGGGATGCATCCTGATGGGCGCCGAGATCCAGAGGTCGATCGTCGGGATCCGCAGCCGCATCGGCCAGGGCACGCGCGTGAAGGACGCGCTCGTGATCGGCGCGGACTACTACGAGTCACTGGCCGAGATCGATCGGGCCCAGGCGCGCGGCGTGCCCCCCATGGGAATCGGCCGCGACTGCGTCATCCAGGGCGCCATCGTGGACAAGAACGCCCGCATCGGGAACGGGGTCCGGATCCTGAACGAAGGGCGCGTCCAGGAGGCCGACGGGCAGGGCTATTACATCCGCGAGGGGATCGTGATCGTGCCGAAGGGCGCGGCCATTCCGGACGGCACCGTGATCTGATCCCCCGGGGGACCGCGCCCCCGGTCGCGCCGCACCCGACCCGGGCAGGTTCACTCATAGGCAAGCGACCCTTCGCCCGTACCCCGGAGCTTGCGGCCGGCCCCCGTTCCGCTCTAAGTACGGGTCATGGCCACAGCCAAGAAGAAGACCGACGCCCCGAACACCCGCACGGCGCCCCGCCCGCAGGCCGAGCGCCGGATCGAGGCCGCGCCCACTCCGTCCGCGCGTACGGCGGGAGCGCCCTCGCACGACGCAGTCGCCCGCAGGGCGTTCGAGCTCTGGGAGCAGCAGGGCCGCGAGCCGGGCCGCGACGTGGAGCACTGGCTCCAGGCAGAGGCCGAGCTGCGGGGGAGCTAGCTCGGGAAGGCCGTCGCGACCCACGCCCCGGCGGCGTCGAGATCGGCCGCGAGCGCCGTGACCCGCGCGGGCGGGAGGCCGAGCGCGCTCGCGCTGTCGGCGATCTCGGCAGGCGCGCGCGGGTGCATCGCGGGCGCACGGCGGAGCAGGTCGAAGGCGGAGACGAGCCGGACGAGGTGGACGAGCGGCGCGAGCTCCGTCTCGGGCACCGGTCCGTGGTGGTGCGCCGCCACCTCCGCGAGCGTGGGCGGGAGCTGCCACCCCTTGTGCAGCTCGACGCCGGCCTCGACGTGCACCCGCACGAGCAGGTGCCCGAGCCCGGGCTCCGGGACGAGCGCGAGCTTGCCGTACGACACGAGCTCGGCGGTCGCGCGCAGCGCGGCGGCCAGGCCGACGTCGTGGAGCAGGCCGGCCATGAAGGTCTGCTCGGTGCCGGGCGTGGGCACGAGCTGCTGCCGCGCGAGCTCCGACGCGCACCGCGCGACCGTGACCGCGTGCTGGAAGAGGAGCCTCCAGGTCGCCTCGAACGCCTGGTGCGCCCGGGACGCGTCGGGGCTGTAGAGCGTGCGCATCGCGATGGCGGCGGAGAGGCGCGCCACCTCGGACATTCCGAGCCGCCCCACCGCCTCCCGGATCGTGTCGATCCGGCGGACGGCGCGGTAGACCGCGGAGTTCGCGAGCGCCAGGACGCCGCCGGCGAGCGCACCGTCCACGCGGATGTAGCGGGCCAGCTCCTCGAGATCGACGTCGGGGTACCGGACCAGCTCCAGGATCTCCATCGCGATCGCCGGGAACGGAGCCGGGCTCGCGTGCGAGGCCGCCAGGTAGGGGCGCAGGACGGCGTCGGCCTCCTCCGGCGCGGGCGCGCGGGCCTCGAGCGCGGCCGGATCCACCTGGAGCGCGGCGGCGTACTCCGCCGGGGAGGAAGCCTTCGCGGGCGTCGGGCTCGGGCTCATGCCGGCTAGGAATAGCACCGCGGCACGGACGTGGATATCGGCGGACCGGGGGACCGACAGCGGCGCGGCTCGCCCCACATCCGGTCGTTCGCTATCGGCTCCGCGGCGCGGACCGGGTCGAGCAGCTCCTCGCGGACCCGGAGCGCGCGGCGAAGGTGCGGACGAGCCGTTCCGCCGACCCGCGGGCGCGCCGGCCCGCCCGCGGGCAGCGAGGGCCGCGGGCGGGCATCCGGCCCGCGCACGGGATTTCCCTGTGTTCACGGGGAGTTCCGAGCCGGCCCGGGCGGGACGGCGCCGCAGACGCCCGGCGGCGGGGTCGCAATCTACTCTCCGTACACGCGCGGCGGTATTCTGCCGGTGCTGGGGGGCTGCTTCGCCGGAACGCGCATGACGCTGCCCGCAGGCATCACCCTCCTCTCGACCGGGATCGCGCTCTTCTTCGCCATCCTCTCCTGGATGTTCTCGCGCGCCCCGGGCTGGCAGGACCAGCGCTCGTTCTCGCTCGTCGCGCTCGGCGTGAGCCTCTACGCGGCGCTCAACATCCCCACGACGGCGCCGGTCCTCGGGGACGGCGCGGTCGTGATCTGCTCGCGCCTGCAGATCGCCGCGGCCGCGCTCCACGCCGCGGCGTGGCTCCGCTACACGAGCGTGCTGCTGCACGATCCGCGCTCCGCGGTCGATCGCGTCCTCACCGGCGGTCTCGGCGCGCTCGCGCTCCTGGGCGTCTTCACGCCCGCGATGGTCCCCGGCGGCGTCCGCGCCGACGCGTTCGAGCTCGCCCACGCCACTTACCGGACCGCGGTCATGACGCCTGCGGGCAGCGCGACGTGGGCCGTGCTGCTGGGCATCCTGGTGGTCCCGCTCCTGCGCCTGCGCCGGGCTGCGCGCGGGGGCGTGCCGAACGCGTCGCTCCAGATGCTGGCGCTCTGCGTCCTCCTCGCGATGGGCATCAACGACGCGCTCGTCGCGAGCGGCGTGTATCCCGGCCCGTACCTCGTCGATCTCGCGTACCTCGTCCCCATCGCCGCCGTCGGCTACTCGAGCGCGGCGCGCTTCGTCGCCGACGCGCGCGCGCTGGCGGCGCTCCGCAGCCGGCTCGAGGGCGAGGTGGCGCTGCGCACCGCCGAGCTGGGGCGCGCCCAGGAGGCCCTGCACCGGGCCGAGAAGCTCGCCGCCATCGGCCAGGTCGCCGCCGGCGTCGCCCACGAGGTGAACAACCCCTCGGCCGTGGTGAGCGCGAACCTCCAGTACCTCAGCGAGGCCGAGGCGGACGCCCTCTCCGCCGCCGGCCGTGACGCCATCCAGGAGTCGCTCCGCTCGGTGCAGCGCATCACCACCATCGTCCGGCAGCTCCTCGACGCGGGCCGGCTCGCCGCCGCGCCGGAGCCCAACGTGGGCGTCGCCGCGCGCCCGCTCGCCGAGGCCGCGCTCAAGGTCGCGCGCACGCGGCTCGGGACGCGCGTCGCGCTCGTGAACGCGGTGCCCGAGGACCTCCACGTCTCCGGCCAGGAGAGCGTCCTCGTGCAGGTGCTGGTCAACCTGGTGGTGAACGCCGTCCACGCCGTGCCGGACCATCGCTCCGACGGCCGGGTGACCCTGCGGACCGAGCAGGACGACGAGCGCGTGCGGCTCGTCGTCGAGGACAACGGCGCGGGCATGGAGCCCGAGGTGCTCCGCCGCGTGTTCGAGCCGTTCTTCACCACCAAGCCGTTCGGCACCGGCACCGGCCTCGGCCTCGCGGTCTCTCGCGGGCTCGTCCTGAGCCTGGGCGGCCACCTGCGGCTCGAGAGCCAGCCGGGGGTCGGCACGCGCGCCATCATCGAGCTCGCGCGGGCGGCGGCGCCCGCGTGCGCCGCGCCCGAGCCTGCGTCCCTCTCGGGCGAGCCGTTCCTGCGGCTCCTCCTCGTCGACGACGAGCCGGCCATGCTGACGTCGGCGCGGCGCCTGCTCGAGGCGCGATACCAGGTGGAGATCGCGTCCGGGGTGGAGGAAGGCCTCGCGCGGATCGAGAGCGCGGGCCGGTTCGATCTCGTCCTCTGCGACGTGATGATGCCCGCCGGCGGCGGCGAGCGGCTCTACCACACGCTCTTGGGGCGGCGTCCGGCCATGGCCCGCCGCATCGTGTTCCTCACCGGCGGCGCGGTCACCGACGGCGCGCAGCGCTTCCTCCACGCGCAGCCGCAGCCCGTGCTCTACAAGCCGCTCGACCTCGCGGCCCTCGCCCGCGCCGCCGACGAGGTGGCGCAGTCGGCGAACGCGCTCCACTGAATCGATTCGACGCCCGCGTTCCACTCCCGGCACACCTCGGCGCCGCGCCACGCACACGCGGTCGTCAGGGGGTCACTCTAGGTTCACTCCGTCACGCACGCCTCACCCGAGGAGGACGAGATGGACGTGTTCGCGAAGTGTGCGCAGGTGCCCGTCGCGCGCCAGCTGAAGGACGACGGGTTCGATGCCTTCTACCGGGTCCTCCAATCCGCGCCGGACGCGGAGGTGGTCGTCGAGGGCCGGCGGCTCGTCATGCTCGGCTCGAACAACTACCTCGGGCTCGCCGACGACCCGCGCGTGAAGCAGGCTGCGGTCGAGGCCACCGCGGCGTGGGGCGCCGGCACGACGGGCTCGCGGTGCCTGAACGGCACGCTGGACCTGCACGCGCAGCTCGAGGCGCGGCTGGCGCGGTTCTTCGGGCGCGACGAGGCCCTCTTCTTCACGTCCGGTTACATGGCCAACCTGGGCGTGATCGCGGGCCTCGCGCAGCGCGGCGACTGCGTGGTCGTCGACCGGCGCGCGCACGCGAGCATCCTCGACGGCTGCCGCCTCTCGACCGCCGAGGTCCGCAGGTTCCGGCACAACGACACGAAGGACCTGGAGCGCGTCCTCGCCGAGTGCGGCGACGCCGGCACGCTCGTCGTGGTCGACGGCGTGTACTCCATGGAGGGCGACATCGCGCCGCTCCCCGCGATCGTCGCGGCCTGCCGCGCGCACGGCGCCCGGCTGGTGCTCGACGACGCGCACGGGCTCGGCGTGCTCGGGCGGAACGGCCGCGGCACGGCCGAGCACTTCCACCTCGAGGACGAGGTGGACGTCCTGGTCGGCACCACGAGCAAGTCGCTGCCCGGCCTGGGCGGCTTCGCGGTGGCGGACCGGCAGGTGATCGAGTACCTCCGCTACGGGGGACAGAACCGGCCGTTCATCTTCGCGGCGAGCCCGCCGGCCGGCGTCCTCGCGGCGGTCGCGACCGCGCTCCGCATCCTCGAGGAGGAGCCCGAGCGCCGGCGCCACCTCTGGAAGCTCACGCGGCGGGCCCAGGCCGAGCTCGCGGCCATGGGCTACGACACCGGGGCGTCGAACACGCCGATCATCCCGGTCGTGGCCGGCACGCTCGAGCGCACCTTCGAGATGTGGAAGGGCCTCACCGAGGAGGGGCTGTTCGTGAACGTGGTCCTCCCGCCCGCGGTTCCCGCCGGGGGGTGCCTCATCCGCATGACCCTCACCGCGGCCCTCACCGAGGTACACCTCGACCGGATCCTGGACGCGTTCCAGCGCGTCGGGACGCGGCTCGGCGTCATCCCGCGCGCGCCGCGGGTGGCGGAGGCGCGGCGGGCCGGCTAGGACGGGGGGATGCCGTTCCTCCTCCCGCCCCCCATCGCGCCGATGCTCGCCAAGGCCAGCCCGTCGCTCCCCGCGGGCGACGGGTGGCTCTTCGAGCCGAAGTGGGACGGCTTCCGGGCCCTGGTCTTCCGCGACGGGCCCGAGGTCTACTTGCAGTCGCGTGAGCAAAAGCCGCTCGATCGGTACTTCCCGGAGCTCCTGCTGCCGCTGCGGCACGGGCTCCCGGACCGGTGCGTGCTGGACGGCGAGATCGTGGTGGCCGGGCCGAACGGGCTCGACTTCGAGGCGCTGCTGCTCCGGATCCACCCGGCGGCCTCGCGCGTCCGGCTCCTCGCCCAGGAGCAACCGGCGAGCATCGTGTTCTTCGATCTGCTCGCGCTCGGCGACCGCGACCTCCGGGCGGCGCCGCTGGGCGAGCGGCGGGCCCTCCTCGAGCGCGCCCTCGCGGGCACGCGGCCGCCGCTCCACCTCACCCCCGCGACGCGCGACGGCGCGGTGGCCGGGGACTGGTTCCGCCGGTTCGAGGGCGCGGGCCTCGACGGCGTGGTCGCCAAGCGGCTCGACCTGCCGTACCAGCCCGGGGTCCGGGCGATGGTGAAGGTGAAGCACGCGCGGACGGCGGACTGCGCGGTGGCCGGGTTCCGCTGGCACAAGGACGGCAAGGGCACGATGGTGGGTTCGCTCCTCCTCGGGCTGCACGACCTCGAGGGCACGCTCCACCACGTCGGCATCTGCAGCGCGTTCACCACCGCGCGGCGCAAGGAGCTCGTCCGGGAGCTCGCGCCGCTGCGCGAGGGCGCGGCGGAGGACCACCCCTGGCGCGACTGGGCGGAGTGGTCCGAGGCGGGCGAGGACCCGGGCCGGCGGCTCCCCGGCGCGTCGAGCCGGTGGAACCGCGGGAAGGACCTCTCGTGGGAGCCGCTCCGCGTCGAGCGCGTGGTCGAGGTGGCGTACGACCACCTCCAGGGCGATCGGTTCCGGCACGCGACCCAGTTCGTGCGCTGGCGGCCGGACCGCTCGCCGGCCGACTGCCGGTACGACCAGCTCGAGGTGACGCCGCCGTACGAGCTCCGGCAGATCTTCGCGGGGGCGTGACGAGACGCGCGCGTCGCGAGGACGGCACGCACCGTGAACATCCGCTCGTGCTGAGCCTTCGAAGCCCGAGCGTACGCACGGCTGCATCGAGCATACGCCTCGCCTTTGGTCGCGTTGCCGTGGGCGGCCGGCCGGGCACGCCGGGCGCGCCGACCAGGTAGATGCTCGGCGCCCACAGGCTGATCGTAGGGCGCGCGCGTGCCG
>JAEYOU010000047.1 GCA_023411405.1 Pseudomonadota bacterium
GGTTGGACGGGGAGCGGGCGGCGGGTGGGGCCGTCCGGGGTGTCGGCGAAGGCGGCGGGCGAGACGTCCTCGGTGAGGAGCGCGGACTTCGCCTCCTTGAGGACCGGGTACTCGGCGGGCCGGTACCGCGCCAGCGACTCGTTCACCTTCTTGGTCCACTCGTTCTTCACGTGCAGGCGGCGGGCGGCCTCGGCGGCGTCGACGTAGACCTGCACCGCCTGATCCTCGAACGGCTGGGCGTAGGCGTTGAGCGCGTCCTGGTACGCGGCCAGCATCTCCTCGTCCTTCTTCACCTCGGGCGGGATGGGCGCGTCGTAGAGCGTCTGGGCGAGGCGCTCGAGCATGTACGCCTTCCGGTAGAACGCCGCCAGGATCCAGTCGGGCCGCTTGTACTTCATCACCTCGTCGTACTGCGGGGCCACGCGCCGGGCCTCGCCGAGCTTCGCGTCGAGCGCCTTCTTGAGCTTCTTCGGGTTCGTGGTGGCGGGCAGCGTGATCCGGTCGTACCGCTCGAAGTCGTACTCGGCGAGGCGGAAGCGCGCCTCGGCCGCCGCCGCGGCGGCGACCGGGCTCCCCTCGGGCCGGAGCCCGCGGCCGGAGAACTCCTTCACCGCGGCGGTGTAGGCGGCCTTCGCCTCCTTCTCGCGCGCGAGCTCCCTGTAGGCGAGGCCGATCTTGAGGTGCGCCTGGACGACGAGGTCGTGCTCCTTGCTGCGCGAGAAGCGCCGCACGAACTCCTGGAGCGCCTGGATCTCCCCCGGCCAGTCGGTCGTCTTCTCGTAGATGAGGGCCGCGTGGAACTGGGTGCGGGCGGCGTCCTCCGCGTCCGGGTAGGCCTTCGAGTAGCGGACATACGCCGAGGCCGCCTCGCCGTAGCGCTGCAGGTTCTCGAGCGAGCGCGCGGCGTTGAAGAGCGCGTCCTTGCGGTGCTTCGACTTCGGGTACTGCTCCACGAGCAGCAGGTAGCGGCCCACTGCCCTGTCGAAGTCGTAGGTGTTCTCGGAGTTGAACCCCACCCGGAAGAGCGCCTCGTCGGCGAGCGCGGACTTCGGGTACTCGCTCGAGATCCGCTCGTAGAGGCGGAGCGCGCTCTCGAACCGCCGGGCGCCCTCGTAGCAGCTCGCGGCGTTGTAGAGCGCCTTGTCGGCGAACTCGTGCCGCGGCTCCTCGGCGACGAGCTTCTGGAAGAGCTCCGCCGCGGGCTCCCACTGCTGGGCCTCCATGAGCTGCATGGCGCGGTTGAACCGGCCGCCCAGCTTGAACTTCTGGAGCGTGGCGTGGAGCGCCGGGTTCCTGCCGACCGCGGAGGCCTGGAGCCGCTCGGACGCCGCCTCGACCGCCGCCCAGTCCTTCTCGGTCAGGTGGCTCTCGATGATGAGGTTGGCGGCGAACTGGGCGACCTCGGAGCGCGGCCACCGCGCGACCACCTCCTCGAACCGGCACCGCGCCTCGTCGAAGTCGCCGTACTGGTAGAAGAGCTCGCCGGCCTTGTACGCGACCGCCGGCGCGTGCTCGTCCTCCACCTTGTCGAGGAACGCGTCCGAGTCGCGGACGAGGTGCTGGAGCACGTCGGGCAGCGGCTCCGCCCGGACCGTCTCGTCGGGCTTCCGGTCGGCCGAGCGCAGCACCCTCCGCTCCTCGAGCTCGCCGAGGCGCTGGAGGCGCGTGACCTCTCCCTCCCACGAGATGATCGCCGACCGGGCCGCGTCGGCGAGGTGCGCGTCGCTCGAGGAGTCGTCGCGGACGTCGGCGTAGACGCGCGCGGCCTTCTCGAACTCGAGCGCGTTGTAGAGGCAGTCGGCCCACTGGTACTTGAGCTCGTGCGCCTGCTTCGAGTGCGGGAAGCGGGTGACGTGATCGCCATACGCCCGGGCGGCGATCCGGTACTCGGCGACGGCGGCGTCGAGCTTGCCCTCGGACTTGTACTGCTGCGCTTGCGCGTGGTGGAAGCTCGCCGTCCGGAGCAGGCTGCGCTCGGAGAGATCGCGGACCGCGGTGGTGAGCTCGGGGTCGCCCTGGTTCTTCTCGAACCAGGGCGTTCCCTGGTCGTACGACGCGACCAGCCGCTCGCGCTCGGCGGCCTCGAGGTCGAAGCGGCGGTCCTTGGAGAAGCAGAGGACGATCTTGGCGTGGTACTTCGGCGCGTCCCGCGACAGCGGATCCGCCTCGAGCACCGCCCGGTAGGCCTGGACCGCGAGCGCGTACTTCGTCTCCTCGAAGTAGACGTCGCCCATCCGCCCGTAGATCTCCGCCTCGTACGGCCGGCCGCCGATCGACGCGAAGTAGGCGCGGGCCTTCTCCACGCCGCCCCAGAGCTCGTCCGTGAAGCTGATCGACGCGTACTGGATCGCCTCGGGCCAGACCTCGCCCGCGGGCCTCGCCCCGCCGCCCGCTCCGCCGGACCGGGCCGCCTCGGCCGCGTAGTGGTCGAGCAGCTTCACGAACGCGTCCACCGACGGGCCGAAGTCGTCCATCCGGTAGTGCGTCCACCCGAGCTTGTACAGGGCGCGGGGGTAGAGCGGGTGCTCCGGGTACCGCTCGAGCTGCCGGTACGCCTCGGCCGCGTGGACGAGCGAGTTCGCCTCCACCGCGTCGAAGTGCCAGTCGCCCATGCGCACCCAGGCCTCGGGGACGTAGGGGCTCTCCGGGAACCGCCCGATGAGCGCGGCGTAGACCTGCTGCGCCTCGTCGCCCTGGTCCATCTCGCCGAGCGAGTACGCGAGGAGGTAGTAGATGCCGTGCAGGAACCGGTAGTCCGGGAAGCCGGTGATGATCTTCTGGTAGAGCGCGATCGACCTCGCGTAGCTCTTCACCGGCGGCGGCGGCGGCTCGCGCCCGTCCTCGAGCGCCGCGCGCGCCTCCTCGGCGTTCTGCGCGACCGCCGCCTGGAACTCCTCGTTGGCCTGCTCGTAGTAGAGCTCGGCCAGCCGGAACATGGTCTCGGGCGTGTAGCTCGGATCCTCCGGGTAGCGCTTCAGGAACTCCTCGAACCGCGCGATGGCCGCGTCGCGCTCGTCCTTCTCCAGCCCCTCGACCTCCTCGAGGGCCCGGTCGAAGTGCTCCGCGAGCGCCTGCCGGCGCGCTTCGTACGCCTCGCGGATCTCGCGCTGCAGCTCCGCGCGGTAGGCCTTCCCCTCCTCCTCGAACCGCGCGATGGCCTCGGCGAGCTCGGCGCGGTCGCGGTCGACGTCCCGCGGCGTGTTCGCGGGCGCGGTCTCCGGCGCGGCGGCGGGCGCCGCCGGAGCGGGCGCGGGGGCGGCCCGCAC
>JAEYOU010000049.1 GCA_023411405.1 Pseudomonadota bacterium
GGCGATCCCCGCCCGGCGCAGCTCCTCCCCCTCGTCCACGGCGGCGACGGCGAGGGCGTCGGCGCCGGCCTCGAGCGCCGCGCGCGCCACCGCGACGGCGCCGTGGCCGTACGCGTTCGCCTTCACGACCGCGTACACGCGCGCCGGACGGACGCGCGCGGCGAGGAGCTTCAGGTTGTGCGCGACGGCGTCGAGGTCGATCTCCGCCCACACCGGGCGCCCACCCCACTGGCGAGGCTGGAAAGCCATGCCCGCATGATAACGGAGCGCGCGCGAGAGACCACTAGCTCCGCGCCCAGCGGCGCGCGAGCCACCACGCGAGCGCGAACAGCGCCGCGCCCGCGGCGACGAGGACGAGGACCTGCGGCCAAAGCCGCCAGAGGGGCTCCTCGCGCCAGAAGACCTTGGTGAAGCCGTCGATCGCCCAGGCGTTCAGCGTGACCAGGCCGGCCTGCTGCATCGCGGGGGGCATCAGGTACCGCGGGAACATGCTGCCGCCGACCGCGGACATGACGAGGACGAGGAGCATCGAGACGGCGGCGAGCTGGGCCCGGGTGCGGCAGGCGCTCGCGATCAGGAGCCCGAACGCGGCGACGGCGAAGCTCGTCACGATGCCCATGACGGCGAACCCCGCCAGGTGGCCGGGGAGGTCGACCCCGAAGGCGAGCCAGGCCCAGACGAACATGAGCACGAGCTGCCCGAACGCGAGCGCGGTGCAGTACAGGAGCTTGCCGCCGAGCAGCGCGCCCATGGTGACGCGCGAGCCGAGCACGCGGTCGAGGGTGCCGCTCTCCGCCTCCTCCAGGAGCGATCCGGCGGCGGCGCTCGCGGTGAACAGGAGGAACATGACGGCGATGGCCGCGGCGTAGAACGAGATCATCGAGTCGTTCCGGGCGGGCCCGGCCACGTCGCGCACGCGGACCGGGATCAGCATGCCGCCCTCGGGCCCGGCCGTCTCCCGATCCGGGCGATCGCGGAGCGCCGCGAGCCCCTCCTCCACCCGGCGGCGCTGCTCGGCCGTGAACCCGCCGACGAACGGGTCCATGAGCCGGACGCCGCGCCCGGCCATCACCTCCGGCAGCGACGTCATGGCGATGCGCTGGAGCAGCCCCTCCACGATCTGCGCGGCGACGGGATCGCTCGCGTCCCGCACCAGCTTCACGTCCGCGTGTGCGTCCACGCCGGCGAGGGCGCGCTCCGCGAACCCCGCGGGGATCACGAGCGCGAGCGGCGCGTCGCCCGCCCGGACCGCCAGCTCCGCGGTGTCCTCGGTGTACTCCGCCTGCTCCACGCCGTGCCGCGGCGCGGGCCGTGTCCGGACGCTCATCGACGCGCGGGCGAGCCCCTCGACGAGCGCCCGCGAGGCGCGGCTCTGGTCCTGGTCGACCACGATCACCGGCACCGGCGCCGTGGGGCCGCGCCGGGCGCCGAAGATGGCGGCGAAGATGGTGAAGAACGCGACCGGCAGGAGGAAGGTGAGCGCCAGCGCGCCCCGGTCGCGCCGGAGCGAGGTGAACGCGGTGCGGGCGACCGGGAGGATCACTCGCGCAGCTCCCTTCCCGTGAGGTGCAGGAACACCGACTCGAGATCGGGGCGCCGCAGCGAGACGTCCACGAGCGTGTGCCCCGCGCGCGCGGCGGCCTCGAGCAGCGCGACCATCGCGGTGGGCTGCTCGACCTCGAACCGGGCGGCGGCGCCGTCGAGCCGCCCGCCGCGCTGGCGGATCCAGGCGGCGGCGCCCTCGTCCATCCGCTCGAACCGGGCCACGACCTCGCTCCGCGCGCCGAACGCCGCCTCCACGAGCTCGTCGCGCGTGCCGACGGAGATCACCCGGCCGTGGTCCACGACGGCGATCCGGTCGCAGAGCCGCTCGGCCTCGGCCATGTGGTGCGTCGTGTAGACGAGGGAGGTGCCCTCGCTCGCCAGCACGTCGATCATCTCGAAGATCCGGTTGCGCGACTGCGGGTCCACCCCGACGGTCGGCTCGTCCATGAGGACGACCTTCGGCGCGTGGACGAGCCCGGCCGCCATGTTGAGCCGCCGCTTCATCCCGCCCGAGAGGTGCCGGACCGCGTCGTCGGCGCGATCGGCGAGCGCCGCCCAGCGGAGGCACCGCTCCACGGCGGCGGCGAGCGCCGCGCCGCCGAGGCCGAAGTACCGCCCGAACGCCGCGAGGTTCTGGCGGCAGGTGAGCCGCGGGTAGAGCGCGAGCTCCTGCGGGATCCAGCCCAGCGCAACCCGCGCCGCGGGCGATCCCGCCGGGGCTCCGAGGATCGCGATCGATCCCGCGTCGGGGTGCACCCTGCCGGCGATCGCGCGGATGAGCGTGGTCTTTCCGGCGCCGTTCGGCCCGAGAAGCCCCAGGCACTCTCCCCGTTCGACCCGGAGCGAGACGCCGTCGAGCGCGCGCGTCTCCCCGAACCGCTTCGCCACGCCCGAGATCTCGAGCGGCAGCGCGGCGGCGTCGTCGGCTGAGGAGGAAGGGGGCACGCGGAGTGATCCGTCGGAGGGGGAACTCTCGCGGTATGGCACGGCGGCGCAGGGCGGAGCAAGTCGCTCGGATGTGGTGTGGCGCGGCGCGCCGGCCTGCGCGGGCGTGCTCCGGCGCGGCGCTACCTCCCGGCCGGCAGCCGCAGCGTGAACGTCGTCCCCGCGCCGCGGCCGCCGCTGTGCACCTCGATCGAGCCGCCGAGCTGCTTCATGTAGTTGGCGCAGGTGTGCAGGCCGAAGCCGTGGCCGTCGCGCTTGGTGGTGAAGCCGTACGCGAAGATCTGCGGGAGGTGCTCGGGGGCGATCCCCTCGCCGGCGTCGGTCACGTCGAGCCGGACGCCGCCCTCGGGCTCGCGGGCGCCGCGGAGCGTGAGGCGCCGCGCGTCCTCGGGGAGCGCGGCCATGGCCTCGACGGCGTTCTTGATCAGGTTGACGAGGACGTGCACGAGCTTCGACCGCGGCGCGACGACGGCGGGCAGCTCGCCGAGCTCCTGCCGGATCTGCACCCGGTTGCGCTCGAGGTGAGGGCGCTGGATCTCGATGGCCGCGAGCACGAGGTCGGCGAGGTCGACCCGCTCGCGGAGGAGCTGATCGTGGCCGCCGCGCGCGTGGTCCTGGAGCGCCCGGATGCTGTCGCGGATGAGCGAGGTCCGGTCGAGGAGCTCGGAGGCCTCGGCCTGCACCCGCTCCAGCTCCTGGGTCAGCACCGCGCTCGTCTTGGCGAAGTAGTCGGGGAGCAGCGCGGAGCGGGGGTCGCGCGCGAAGAAGCCCGGGAGATCGGCGGCGTGCTCGGCGAGCAGCGCGCTCGCGCGGCCGAAGCCCGAGGCGGCGGCGGCGTCCGCGGCGCTCCGGATCTCCTCGGCCGAGACGCTCACGCTGTTGAGCAGGTTCCCGACGTTGTGCAGGGCGCCGACCGCCACCTCGGCCATGCCGGCCTGGCGCGCGGTGTCGAGGAGCCGCCGGTTCTGATCGCGCACCTCCGCCATGAGCCCGTTCACCGAGAGCACCGTCGAGATCTGGTGCATGAGCAGCTCGTACCCGGAGGTGCCCATCGGCCCGATGTCGCAGACGGCGAAGCCGATGAGCTCGGTCGGCGAGTGGATGGGGAGGACCGCGTGCGCGCGCCGGCGGTGGGGGGCGAACCGGCCGGGGATGAGCTGCGAAGCGGGGAACGATCGCGGGTCGCCCTCCAGCACGGCGGCGCCGTTCAGGTCGAAGTGGGCGATGAGGCGCGCGTCCTCCTGGTCGGGCCCGAGGAACCGCGAGAGGAAGAAGCTGCGCATGCCCAGCACCGGCAGGCCGCCCGTCAGGTTCTGGAGGAACCCCTCCTCCGGGGTCGGGATCGGGTAGACGAGCCGCCGGAAGACGCGGATCTCCTCGTCCGTCCGCACCCGGCGCTGCATCTCGAGCCCCGCCACGCGGGAGCCGACGAGCGCGAGCGCGGCCTCGGTGAGGTGGACCGCGTGCTGCGCGTGCGCGCCGCCGGCGTGGCGGGCCGGCGCGAGCGCGGCCCGCACCACCTGGAACC
>JAEYOU010000066.1 GCA_023411405.1 Pseudomonadota bacterium
GTTCAGGGAAGCGCTCGCCCCATTCGATCAGGACGACTGCCTCGCGCTCGAGCAACTCGTCGAGACCCAAGGTCTCAACCTCGGAACTGCGGTCAAGCCGGTAAAGATCGATGTGGTAAACGCGTCCGCCGCCGTACTCATGGATCAGCGTGAAGGTGGGGCTCGAGACGTCGTCCGGGTCGTCTACCCCGAGGCCTTTCACTATTCCCTTGGCAATGGTGGTCTTCCCCGCCCCGAGATTGCCGATGAGCAGCACGAGGGCGCGCGGAGGCAGTTCACGGGCAATGCGTTCGCCGACGGCGATCGTCTCGTCCTCAGTTTCGGTGTGATAAGCAGGCATCGATTGCGGCAGGCAGAAATTGCAGAAGGTCGGTCGCGATGAGCGGCTTTTCCCCGAGGCGGGCTGCCCCGATCTCGCCGCTCAGTCCATGCAGGTAAACGGCCGTGCCGACGGCCAGGTCCGGCCTGTCCGGGTACTGCGCGAGGAAAGCCGCCACCAGCCCGGTAAGGATATCGCCGCTTCCGCCCGTCGCCATCGCGGGCGTGCCGCTATCGTTCACCCAAACACGGCCGTCCGGGAAGGCTATCAGCGTGCGGTGGCCCTTCAACACCAGGAAAACCTTTCGCGAGACCGCGAAATCACGCGCGGCAGCGATGCGATCCTTCTGGATCGAGGTGGTGTTCGTACCGGCAAGCCGGGCCATCTCACCGGGATGCGGTGTCAGCACCCGCAGGAGGCCCTGGGCCTGGAAGTCCGTGCCGGCAAGCGCGTTGAGACCGTCGGCGTCGATCACCATCGGTTGCGGGAACTCGTGGAAGGCCCGGCGGACCACTTCCACAGTCTCAGCTTCCTTTCCCAAACCGGGGCCGATTGCGATGATATCCTTGCCGGCCACAAGCTCTGAAAGCCGGCCTTCATCGAAACTACGCACCGAGATCGCGCCCGCGGGAGTTTCCGGAAGCGGTTCCGTCATGAGCTCCGGCGCATGCGCCGCGATGCTCGCCAACGCCGATTCGGGGCACGCGACTGTAACTAGCCCGGCGCCCCCGCGCAGTGCGGAGAGCCCGCTCATAGCGGCTGCGCCTGTCTTGCCCCTCGATCCGGCGATCACCAGCACGTGCCCGAAGTCACCTTTGTGCGCCCATGGAATCCTGGGCGCCAGCAGCGGCGCAATCCAGCGGCGCTCGATCAGCGAGAGGAAGATCGCAGCATCATCCTCATACAATTCCGGAGGGCTGCCGATCGGCGCCACGATCAGGCGACCCACGCGCGCAGAGTTCGGGCCGATGATCTGACCGATCTTGGGCGCCGTGAATGTCACGGTGAAATCGGCGCGCACCGTTTCACCGGGACTCTCGCCCGAATCGCTCACGAGTCCCGACGGCACATCCACGGCGACGACGCTGGCAAGCGGGAACCCCGTGTTGATCTCATGGATCCAATCGAGGGCGCGTCCCGCCGCGGGTCCGTGGACTCCGGTCCCAAGCACCGCGTCCACCACGACGGTGGCCATCCGCATTGCAGGCGTGATCTCGGGCTCCACTGTGCAGCCGCACGCTCGCAGCATACGGTAATTCGCGAGCGCGTCACCCTTCAAGTCATCCGGCGGGCATGAAAGCGCGACGTGCAGCCCGGCAGGGTGCAGGCGAGTGTGCAGTTGCCGCGCAATCACCAGCCCATCGCCGCCATTGTTGCCCTTGCCGCAGAGAATGACCACCCGCTGTTCCGAGAGAGGCGCGAACTCCGCCACGAGAAACTCCGCGACGCGGTGCCCTGCATTTTCCATAAGTACAATGCCGGGGATGCCGACTTCCTCGGTGCGGCGGTCTACCTCGCGCATCTGAGCGGCGGTCAGGATCTTCATCGGTGGTCACAATCTCCGCGCGAGTAGAAGCGTCATGTCGTCCTGGAGTTCGGGCGAACCGGTCCAAACCCGCACGGACTCGAGCACAGCTTCGACGATTTCGGATGAAGGCCGGCCGGCGTTCTTGACGAGGACGTCCGCCAGGCGCTCCTCGCCGAACATCTCGCCGAAATCGTTTTCGGGTTCGGTGATGCCGTCCGTGAAGCAGACGAGCAGGTCGCCGGGCTTCAGGAAGATCGAGCTCTCCTCATATTCTGCGAAAGAGAAAGCGCCCACCACCGTCCCGTTCACATCCAACCGGGACACAGATCCATTCCTTACGAGGATTGGAGGCAGGTGTCCGGCGTTGGTATACATCAGCCGGCCGGTGCCCTCGTCGAAC
Organism: Pseudomonadota bacterium; assembly: GCA_023411405.1. Taxonomy (GTDB): domain Bacteria; phylum Myxococcota; class Myxococcia; order Myxococcales; family Anaeromyxobacteraceae; genus Anaeromyxobacter. The sequence goes on from JAEYOU010000066.1 coordinate 2,248, forward strand.
ATCCCGAAAAAGAAGGTCGCGAACTTCTCGGGCGGCGTGAAGGCGTAGAGTTGCTGGTTGAGCCTGGTCACCAGAACGGACGCTGAAAGCGACGTACCGTTGGACCCGGCGCCGACGGCGGCGGCGAGTTCGCGGCCCGCGCGCAGTTGGGCGCGCATGCTCGATTGCACCGTGGCCATCAGAAGCGCCGCCGAGATCCCCTTGCCGGCGACGTCGCCGATCGCGAACGCGATCCGCGAATCGTACAGAGTCAGGTAATCGTAATAGTCGCCCGACACCAGGCGCGCCGGGCGGCATACCGCTGCAAGCTCGAGCGTTTCGGAGACGGGAACGGAACGCGGGAACAGCTGGTTCTGGACCTCTCGTGCGATCTCGATTTCAGATTGAAGGCGTTCCTTCTCCTTGGCCACATCCACCAGCCGCTCCAGGTTCTCCGTCATCCGGTTGAACGATTCGCCGAGTTCCGCGAGCTGATCCGTTCCGCGAACCTCAATCCGATGA
>JAEYOU010000143.1 GCA_023411405.1 Pseudomonadota bacterium
CCGCGGCCCCGGTCGCGGCTCCCGCAGCGATCGCGGCCGCCGCGCCCGCCGCCGCTGCGGCGCCCGCCCCGGCGACCGACCCGATCCTCGACCGCGTCATCCAGATCGTCGCCCAGAAGACCGGCTACCCGACCGACCTCCTCGACGCGGACCTCGACCTGGAGGCCGATCTCGGCGTGGACACGGTCAAGCAGGCGGAGACCTTCGCGGCCGTGCGCGAGGAGTGGAACATCGCGCGGGTCGAGAACCTGCGCCTCCGCGACTTCCCGACCCTGCGCCACGTGGTCGGGTTCGTGCGGACGCACCGGCCGGATCTGGCGGTCGAGACCGTCACCGCTCGCCCTTCGACAGGCTCAGGGCGAGCGGAACCCAGTGTTCCGGCGGCGGCACCTTCCTCCGCTCGTGCTGAGCCTGTCGAAGCACGAGCGGGAATGGACCCCGTCACCGCCCGCGTCGTCGAGATCGTGGCCGCGAAGACCGGCTACCCCACCGACCTCCTCGACCTCGATCTCGATCTCGAGGCCGACCTGGGCGTCGACACGGTGAAGCAGGCCGAGACCTTCGCCGCGGTCCGCGAGGAGTGGTCCATCCCGCGGGTGGAGGACCTGCGCCTCCGCGACTTCCCGACCCTGCGCCACGTCGTCGGGTTCGTGCGGACGCACCGGCCGGACCTGGCGGTCGAGACCGTCACCGCTCGCCCTTCGACAGGCTCGGGGCGAGCGGACCAGAGTGTTCCGGCGGCGGCACCTCCCTCCGCTCGTGCTGAGCCTGTCGAAGCACGAGCGGGAATGGACCCCGTCACCATCCGCGTCGTCGAGATCGTCTCCCAGAAGACCGGCTACCCGCCCGACCTGCTCGACCTCGACCTCGATCTCGAGGCCGATCTCGGCGTCGACACGGTGAAGCAGGCCGAGACCTTCGCGGCCGTGCGCGAGGAATGGTCCATCCCTCGTGTCGAGGATCTGCGCCTCCGCGACTTCCCGACGCTGCGCCACGTCGTCGGGTTCGTGCGGACGCACCGGCCGGACCTGGCGGCCCTGTCCCCGGCGCCCGTTCCCGCTCCCGCCGCCGCACCCGCTCCCGGTCCCGCACCCGGCCTCTCCTCGGGCACGGGCACGAGCGCGCCCCAGCCCTTCCCCCTCGAGAACGCCGAGAAGGCCCCCCGCCGCGTCGCGACGCCGGTCCTCCGGCCCGCGCTCGACCTGTGCAAGCCGACGGGCGTGACGCTCCAGGAGGGCGCGCGCGTCGTCGTCGCCGGCGGCGCCGCCGGGAGCCCGCTCGCGAAGAAGCTCGCCGAGCTCGGCGCCACCGTGCTCGAGCTCGACGCCGGCCTCCCGGCGGCGGAGCTCGAGAAGACGCTCCGGAAGTGGCTGGGCAAGGGGTCCATCCACGGCGTCTTCTGGCTGCCGGCCCTCGATCCGGCGGCCCGCCTGGACGAGCTCTCGGTCGAGGACTTCAAGGAGCGCACCCGCGTCCTCGTGAAGAACCTCGCCTCCGCGATGCGCGTCCTCTACGAGAGCGTCGCCGGCGCGGACACGTTCCTCGTCGCCGGGACCCGGCTCGGCGGGCTCTTCGGCCTTGGCGACGACGGGACCGACGCGCCGCTCGGCGGCGCGGTCCAGGGGTTCGTGAAGGCGTACAAGCGCGAGCGCAAGGACGCGCTCGTGAAGGTGGTCGACTTCGCCGCCGACGCCGCGGACGCGGAGATCGCCGAGGCGCTCGTCGCCGAGGCGCTCGCGGATCCGGGCGTCGTCGAGGTCGGCCGCCACGCCGGCGCGCGCTGGTCGATAGGCCTCGAGGTCCGGGCGGCCGCGCCCGCCCCCCAGGTCGCGCTCGACCGCGACACGGTGTTCGTGGTCACCGGCGCGGCCGGCGGGATCACCAGCGCCGTCGTCGCCGACCTCGCCGCGGCGAGCGGCGGCACGTTCCACCTGCTCGACCTCGTCCAGCCGCCGCAGCCCGACGACCCGCACGTCACCCTCTTCCGCAAGGGCCGTGACGCGCTCAAGGAGGCGCTCATCGCCGAGGCCAGGGGCCGCGGCGAGAAGCCGACGCCGGTCGCCATCGACCGGCAGCTCATGCAGTTCGAGCGGCAGGAGGCCGCCCTCCGCGCGCTCGAGAGCGTGCGCGCCGCGGGGGGCACCGCCATCTGGCACGCGGTGAACCTCCTCGACGCGGGCTCGGTCACCTCGGCCGTCGAGGCGATCCGCTCCACGAGCGGGCGCATCGACGTCCTCGTCCACGCGGGCGGCATCGAGATCAGCAAGGCGCTCCCTGACAAGCCCGACGACGAGTGGGCCCGGGTGTTCGACATCAAGGCGGACGGCTTCTTCGCCCTGCTCCGCGCGGCCAGGGACCTGCCGCTCGGCGCGACCGTCGTCTTCAGCTCGGTCGCCGGCCGGTTCGGCAACAGCGGACAGACCGACTACAGCGCCGCGAACGCCTTCCTCTGCGCCACCTCGCGCTGGCTGCGCCGGGCCCGCCCGGGCACCCGCGGGATCGCGATCGACTGGACGGCCTGGGGCGGCATCGGCATGGCCACCCGCGGCTCGATCCCGAAGATCATGGAGGCGGCCGGCATCGACATGCTCCAGCCCGAGGTCGGCATCCCGACCGTCCGGCGCGAGCTCGTCACCGGCGCGTCCGACGAGATCGTCGTGGGCGGCCGCCTCGGCATCCTCGTCGAGGAGTGGGACCCCACCGGCGGGCTCGACCTCGAGAAGGCCTCGGGCTGGCTCAAGGAGCGCCCGCACGCCTACCCGATGGTGAAGAAGGTCACCGGCGCGCCGCTCCACGGCGGCCTCACCGTCGAGACCCGCCTCGATCCCGGGGAGCAGCCGTTCCTGCACGATCACCAGATCGAGGGCGTGCCGGTGCTGCCCGGCGTGATGGGGCTCGAGTCCTTCGCGGAGCTCGCGAGCGTCCTCTGCCCGGACCGGGTGGTCACCGGGCTCCGCGACGTCGAGTTCCTCTCGCCGTTCAAGTTCCACCGGATGAAGCCGCAGACGCTCCACCTGGCCGCCGTCGGCCGGACGGGGACGGACGGCGCGCTGCTCGTCGAGGTGACGCTCTCGTCCCGGATCCAGCCCAAGCCCGGCGTGCCGGCGCAGGAGCGCCTGCACTTCCGCGGTCGCGCGGTGCTGGAGGCGGCCGGGTGCGAGGCGAAGAAGGTGGCGTTCGCGCCGGGCGACGAGTGGACGGTGGACCGCGAGGCCATCTACCGCGTGTACTTCCACGGCCCCGCGTACCAGGTGCTCGACGGCGTCCGCATCGACCCCCGCCACGCGGTGGGCGCCCTCCACCGCGCGCTGCCGCCCAACGCCTCGGACGCGGAGGCGATCGAGCGCGTGGCGCCGCGGCTGGTGGAGCTCTGCTTCCAGACCGCCGGCGTCTTCGACATCACGCAGCGTCACGTCTTCGGCCTGCCGGCCGGGCTCGAGGCGCTGCGCGTGTACCGGCCGATCGAGGAGCGGTCTCGGCCGCTGTACGCCGAGGCGTGGCGCCGGGAGGACGGCGAAGGGCTCGACGCCCATGTCGTGGACGCGGATGGGAACGTCTACGTGGAGATCAAGAACTACCGGACGGTGCCGCTCCCCGAGCCGAAGGGGATGGGCGAGCTGATCGGCCGCGTCCCGGAGGCCGAGCCGGCATGATCCACTGGGCGCTCCAGGCGAACGCCGGCTGGGCCGCGGCGCCGCCCGGGGCGACCCCGTTCGACACGCCGCACGCCACGGCGGCGCTGACGGTGGCCGAGCGGGCGCGGTTCGAGGCGCTGCGCGTGCCGAAGCGCCGGGCGGAGTGGCTCCTCGGCCGGGCCGCGGCCAAGTCGGTCGTCGGCCAGGCCCTGCGGGACGCGATCCCAGCCGGGTGGGCGCCGGAGGCGCTGGAGATCGCGAGCGCGCCGAGCGGGATGCCCTACGCGCGGCTGGCGCCCGAGGCGGAGGCGACGGCGGGGTTCCAGCCCGGAGCGCGGCTGCCGGTGACCGTCACCATCAGCCACACCGCCGGGCACGCGCTCGCCGCCGCCACCTGGTGCCCGCCCCGGACCGGCGCCCAGACGCCAGCCCTCGGCGCCGACCTCGGCGTCGTCGAGCCCCGCTCTCCCGCCTTCCTCGAGACGTTCCTCACGGACGCCGAGCAGCGCTGGGTCCGTGACGCGCCGTGGTGGGAGCGCGACGTGCGCGCGAACTTCGTCTGGTGCGCGAAGGAGGCGGTGCTCAAGGCGCTGGGCCTCGGGCTCACCGTGGACACCCGGGCCGTCGAGTGCCGGACCGAGCAGGGCCCCGCCGATCGGGTCACGTGGCCGCTCGCGCCCGCCGACGACGCCTGGAGCCCCTTCCTCGCCCTGTGCGACCCGACGCTCGTGCCCGGCGGCGCGTCGCTGCGGGGCGTCTGGCGACGCCTCCCCGGGTTCGTGGGCGCGCTGGCCTCGTGGACGGCGCCCTCTCCGCCGGGAGCCCCTCGAGGCTCAGGAACGCCGGCGTGAACGCACCCGAGCCTTCTTCGCCGCCCGCGTCCGCACCCGGTCGGCATGGAGGTGCAAGGCGATCACCTGAGCGGGCCGCGGGGCGGGCGCGGGCTGCCCGCCCGCCCGATCTCTGCCGCGCTCGCGGTCTCGACGGGCTTCGGCGAGGTTGCGCGACGCCGTGAGGAGGGCCCGCCAGCTCGCGGGCGACGAGCGTACGCGCGCCGCCTTGAGCGCGCGTAGATACGAGAGGCGGGCGAGGACGATCCGTTCTTCCGGGAGCATTGATCAAAATGAAGACACCAATCCTGCGCGGCGCAGCGCCCCGGTGAGGATCGACCCAGGGTTCTCCCCGGGCATGGCTGCGGCAGGTGGAGCGGGCCGCGGGGGCGGCGCGAGAGAGGGCCCTCGCCGCGCTGCCCGGGCAGCGCCGGCGCTCGCCCCGCGTGCTACCGTCGACCGTGATCGACGCCCTGCACCGGTGGGCCCTCCGGGCCGCGTACCTGCTCCTGCGAGCCTACTGGGCGGCGCTCCGGCCGGCGACGTACGGGGTGCTCGTCGCGATCTGGCACGGCGGGGAGGTCCTGCTGGTCCGGACGAGCTACCAGCGGCTCCTCTCGATGCCCGGCGGGTACCGCCGCCGCCGCGAGTCGCCGGTCGACGCCGCCGTGCGCGAGCTCCGCGAGGAGGTCGGCCTCCGCGTCGCGCCGTCCGCGCTCCGGCCGCTCTTCACGATGCGTCATCGCTGGCTCGGGAAGGACGAGCACGTCGACGTGCTGGAGCTCCACCCCGAGGCCCGTCCGGCGGTCGAGATCGACCGGCGCGAGATCGTCGACGCGCGGTTCTACCCCCCGGGCGAGGCGCTGGCGCTCGCCCTCCTCCCGCCGGTGCGGCGGGCGATCGAGGAGCGGTCGGCCGCCGCCCCTCGCGTATGATCACCGCCGCATGGACTTCCTCGCCCGCACCTCCGGCACCTGGATCAACGTCGCGGCCATCCTCGCGGGCACCGCGATCGGGCTCGCCGCGGGCGCCCGGCTGCCGGACCGGATGAGCCGCACGCTGATGCAGGTCCTCGGGCTCGTCACCGCATGGGTCGGCCTCGGGATGGTGCGCGGGCTCGACGCCGCGCGCGCGGGCCCGCTCCCCGGCGTCATCGTCGCGCTCCTCTCCCTCGCCCTCGGCGCGATCGTCGGCGAGGCGCTCCGGCTCGAGGAGCGGCTCGCGGGGTTGGGCGAGCGGCTGCGGGCCCGCGTCGGCGGCGGCGGGCGGTTCACGGAAGGTCTCGTCACCGCGTCGCTCCTCTTCTGCGTAGGTCCCATGGCGATCGTGGGCGGCCTCCAGAACGGGCTCGCCCTCGACCCCCGTACGCTCATCGTGAAGTCGGCGCTGGACGGGATCGCCTCCGTGGCCCTGGCCGGGGTCTACGGGATCGGCGTCGGGTTCTCGGCGCTCCCGATCCTCCTGCTCCAGGGCGCCGTGAGCCTCGGCGCGGCGGCGCTCGCGCGCTCCCTGCCCGACCCCGCGGCCGATCCCCGCGTGCTCCTCGTGTCCGGCGCGGGCGGGCTGCTCGTGGTGGGGATCGCGATCAACTTGCTGCTCGGCGGGCTGGGCGCCGACGAGCGGCGGCGCGTGCGCGTGGCGGCGATGCTCCCCGCGCTCGCCATCGCCCCGCTGGTGCACGTGCTGCTCGGGCCGTGAGCCCGAAAAACGAAGGGAGCGAGCCCCCCGTGTTGGGCCCGCTCCCTCCTGCCCGTCCCAGCACGCGCTCAGGAGCAGCGTGGTTTCAGGCGCGAACTCGATCGTGAGACTACGCCGGTCCGGCGAGCTCCCCAAGCACCGAGCGGTCTCGATTCTCCCGTACTCGCGGTCCTGGGCGCTGTCCCGCTCCGCAGGGACAGCGGCACGATACCGCCCCTTCGGGCGGCACCAAGTGCGGTGCTTCGAGCATCACGACCTACCCGGAGCAGTACCTCGAGTCGCGGATCTGGCCCCCGATCGAGTCGCGGAGCAGGTGCGCCGGAGTGCGCGCGAACTTCAGCCGCGCGTACGGCCCGGTACAGGAACGTCCGGCGGCTCTCCCGGGTCGTGCGCGTCCACGTGGAGGAGCCGGCTGACCAGCCCGAAGACGTGGGCGCTGAAGCCGCGCTGCCGGACCTGCTCCTCCTGGACGAGCTGGAGGAGCTCCTCGCGGCCGGAGATGCCGAGCTTGTTGTAGACCTGCGTGAGGTGCCCCTTCACCGTGCTCTCGGCGATGCCGAGCCGATCGGCCATGTCGCGGATCCGGAACCCCTGGAGCAGGAGCTCGACGACCTCCTGTTCACGTCCCGTGATCTTACGATCGGTGAAGAACGCGGGCGCAGGGAGCATCCCGCCCACGAGGAGCGGCAGCGGGTCGAGGGCGTTCCAGCGGGTGCCGGCGAGCCGCCCGGCGACGTCGAAGATCCCGGTGATCTGCACCACCGGCACGTAGCGGCGCCGCTCCTCGTTCACGAGCCGCACGTTGGGGTAGCTCACCGCGCGCGTGCGGGCGAGCTGCCCCAAGAGCGCGCGCGCCGTGGCCTCGTCCTCGGCGGAGAGGTGCCGGCGGAGGTTCCCGCTCTCCCCCGGCGAGAGGCCGAGGCCCTCGCGTCCGGCGGGGTTCACGTAGGTGAGGTTCAGCGCGGCGTCGGTCTCGAGGACCATCATCGGCACCGCGCTCGCGAGCTCGCGGAACCGCTCCTCGCTCCGGCGCAGCTCCTCCTCCGCCCGGCTCCGCTCCCGCGCGAGCAGGATCGCCCCGAGCGCGTCCGCGAGCTGGTCGCGGACGAGGTCGAACACGAGGCCGTCCGCCCGATCGCTCTCCAGGAGCGCGTAGCCGTGCGCGTGGCGGCGGCTCACCAGCGGCAGGAAGACCTGCTCGTCCCCGGTGCCCCCGTCGATGCAGGGGAGCTCGTCCATCTCACCGCGGAGCGCCTCGCGATCGTCGCGGCCGAGCGGCACCGGGCCGCCGCGGTTCAGGTAGAGCACGAGGCGGGTGAGGCCGGCGCCGGGCAGGAGCTCGCGGAGCGCCTGCACGAGGGACTCCACGTCGGCGACCGTGGACAGGCGCCCGGAGAGATCGCGGAAGACGCGCATCACGCCGCGGAGCGCTCCCAGCTCGCGCGCGTCCCGCTCGCCGGCCTTGCGGGCGAGGAGGGAGAACCCGGCCTGCAGGAGCTCGTCGCCGTGGTCGCGCCTGCGCGCGTCGGCGACGCTCTTCAGGACCTCGCCCTGGAGGAGCGTGAGCAGCCGGTGCCAGTCGGCGGAGAAGTCCTCCCACCCGGTCGTGAGGTCGAACCACTCGGCCAGGGTCTGGAGGAACAGCGGCTGATCCCGGAAGGCGCGCAGGTCGAGGAGGAGGGTGTCGGCGAGGCCGGCCAGCGCCTCGCGCGCCTGGCTGCGGTTCCGCACCGAGAGCGCGAGCTCCTCGGTCGCCGCGGTCACGGCCTCGCGCAGCCCGGAGGCCTCGGCGCGGCCCCGCTCCGTGCCGCGGTGGACCCGGCTCGCGATGCGCAGCGCCTCCGAGCACCCGCACGAGCGGCGGTACACGACCGCGCTCGTC
>JAEYOU010000223.1 GCA_023411405.1 Pseudomonadota bacterium
ACGGTCCCCCATGCGCCTCCGCGTCCTCGCCGTCGGCCGAGACCGCTCGGGGCTCTACGCCCCCGCGGTGGACGAGTACGCCGCGCGCCTCTCCCGGTACGCGAAGTTCGAGCTCGCCGAGGTCCCCGAGGCGCGGAAGCTCGCCGGAACGCCCCGCGCCCGCGAGGAGGAGGCGGCGTCGCTGCTCGCGAAGCTGGGCCCGCGGGAGCACGTCGTCGCCCTCGACGAGCGCGGCGAGGAGCTCACCAGCCGCGCGTTCGCCGATCGCGTCCGCCGCTGGGTCGAGCGCGGCCAGGACGTGACGCTCGTCATCGGCGGCGCCGACGGCCTCGCGCCCGAGCTCCTCGCCCGCGCCGGCGAGAAGCTCGCCGTCTCGCGGTTCACGCTCGCGCACCGCCTCGCCCGGCTCGTGCTCGTCGAGCAGCTCTACCGCGCGTTCACGATCCTGCGCGGCGAGCCGTACCACAAGTGATGAGGGCCGCGCCCCTCACGTCGCCGGTCGAGCAGGTAGACCCTCGAGATCCGCCCGCGCCGGACGAACCAGACGTCCGCGGCCGCGAGCGCCGCCGCCGAGGCGGCCGTCCCCGGACGCGGCCAGGCGTCCCGTGCGGCGTGATGCTTCTTGTCGCAGCGGGCCGGGCTCCCTAATATCCCGCCCTTCGATCGAAGGGAGCCCACGTGTCCAAGCTGAAGCCCGTCCTCCTCGTCGTCCTCGACGGCTGGGGCATCCGCGCCCAGCGCGAGGCCAACGCCATCGCCATCGCCGGCACCCCCAACATGGAGGCGCTGGCCCGCGAGTTCCCGAGCGCCGCCCTGGAGACGAGCGGGCTGTCGGTCGGGCTCCCGGAGGGGCAGATGGGCAACTCCGAGGTCGGCCACACAAACCTCGGCGCGGGCCGGATCGTCTACCAGGACCTCGTCCGCATCAACCGCGCGGTCGAGGACGGCTCCTTCTACAAGAACGACGCGCTGCAGCTCGCCGCGCGCCGCGCCAAGGAGCAGGGCGGCGCGCTCCACCTCATGGGCCTCGTCTCCGACGGCGGCGTCCACAGCCACGTCGATCACCTGCACGCCTGCATCGAGCTCGCCCGCCGCGAGGGCGTCGCCCGCGTGTTCGTGCACGCCTTCATGGACGGCCGGGACACCCCCCCCAAGTCCGGCATCGACTACATGCGCCAGGTCGAGCACCGGCTCCGGGAGACCGGCTACGGCAAGGTGGCGACCGTCTCCGGCCGCTACTTCGCGATGGACCGCGACAAGCGCTGGGACCGCGTGAAGCTCGCCTACGACGCGATGGTGCGGGGCGAGGGGCACAAGGTCGCCTCGGGCGTCGGCGCGATGGAGCGCGCCTACGGCGCGGGCGAGACGGACGAGTTCGTGAAGCCCTCGGTCGTCGTGGACGCGGACGGAAGGCCCATCGGCTCGGTCCGCGACGGCGACGCGGTCCTCTTCTTCAACTTCCGGTCCGATCGCGCGCGCGAGATCACCCGCGCCGTCGCCGACCCGGCGTTCAAGGACTTCGACCGCGGGACGCCGCCGCAGCTCTCGGCGTACGTCTGCATGACCCAGTACGACGAGACCTTCACGTACCCGATCGCCTACGCGCCCCAGGACCTCTCGGAGATCTTCCCCGAGATCGTCGCCCGCTCCGGCGCGCGGCAGCTCCGGACCGCGGAGACCGAGAAGTACGCGCACGTCACCTTCTTCTTCAACGGCGGGCGCGAGACCGTGTTCCAGAACGAGGATCGGATCCTCGTCCCCTCGCCCCGCGACGTGAAGACCTACGACCAGAAGCCGGAGATGAGCGCCCGCGAGGTCGCGGACAAGCTCGGCCAGGCGCTCTCCACGGGCCAGTACGGCTTCGTCCTCGCGAACTTCGCCAACCCGGACATGGTCGGCCACACCGGCATCCTCGACGCCGCGGTCAAGGCGGTGAAGGTCGTCGACGAGTGCATCGGGAAGCTCTGGCAGGTGTGCCAGAAGATGGGCATCGCGATGCTCATCACCGCGGACCACGGCAACTGCGAGATGATGACCGACCCGGTGACGGGGCAGCCGCACACCGCCCACACGCTCAACCCGGTGCCCTTCATCCTCGCCTCGCCCGACTACCGCGGGGCGAAGCTGCGCGACAAGGGCATCCTCGCCGACGTCGCGCCCACCGCGCTCCAGGTCATGGGCCTCCCGCAGCCCAAGGAGATGAAGGGGCTCGGGATGGTCGTGCGGTAAGGCCCGTGCCCGTGCCCGGCGCTTCCACGGGCGCGCTCGCGGCGGTCTCGACCGCCATCAAGACCCTCGCCCGCGCGCTCCTCGCGCTCGTCTACCCGCCGCGCTGCGCGGCGTGCGGCGCGTCCACCGACGTCGAGCCGTTCTGCGCGGTGTGCGCAGAGGCGGTCGAGCCGGTGCCGCCGGGCTGCCGGCGCTGCGGCCTCCCGGGCGACTCCGATCCCTGCCTCGCGTGCCGGACCGCGCCGCCGCCGTTCGACGAGCTCCGTGCGGGCGGGCTCTTCGGCGGACCGCTGGCCGACGCCGTCCACGCCCTCAAGTACGAGCGGCGCCCGGCGCTCGCC
>JAEYOU010000378.1 GCA_023411405.1 Pseudomonadota bacterium
GAGCCCGTCCGCGTCGGCGACGACCGCGCACGCGAACCCCTCCATCGCGAGGAGGCCGGCGGTGACGGGGCCGTCGCGCGCCGACGGCGCGAGGACCACCACGCGCTCGTCGGAGGCGCGCATCAGCGCACGTCCCGTTCCCCGGCCGCGGGCGCCGCGACACCGGCCGCGCGGGAAGGGGCCCCCGCGAGGATCCCCTGGAGATGCTCGAGCGGCGGGCCCACGCGCACGCCCGCCCCGGACTCCAGCAGGAGCTCCCGGATCGCGGTCTCGTGCCGGCCGGCCCGCTTCTTGACCGCGGAGAGCGCCTTGTGGACGTGGCCCTCCATCTCGAAGTACCGGAACAGCAGGACGGAGTCCGCGAGGTAGCTGACGTCGAGCGGCGCGACCGGCTGGCCGCCCACGAGCCCGTGCTGCGCGACGGTCATCACCGTGAGCACGCCCCGCTGGCCGAGGTAGGCGAGCAGCTCGTGGAGCTGCAGCGACACGAAGCGCTCCTCCGGCATCGAGGCGAGGAGCCCGTTGAGGCTGTCGATGAACACGAGGCGGGCCTCGGCCTGCTCGACCGCGCGGCGCACCGCGTGGACGAGCTCGCCCGGCGCCAGCTCCGCCGGATCGACCTGCTGGATCAGCACGCGCCCGGCCTCGACGTGCCGCTGGAGCGCCGTCCCGAGCGACTCCGCGCGGGCCAGGTACATCGCGACGCTCTCGTCGAAGGCGAAGACCGCCGCCCGCTCGCCGCGGTCCGCCGCCGCGAGCGCGTACTGCGCCGCGACCGCCGACTTTCCGGATCCGGACGGTCCCACGAGGAGGAGGCTCGTGCCGCGATCGGGGCCCCCGCCGAGCAGGGCGTCGAGCTCCGGGAGGCCGCTGGGGACCGGCTCGGACCGGAAGGGCTGGTGGTGCTCGGCGGCGACGAGCCGCGGGAACACCTCGAGCCCGCCCGTCCGGATGACGAAGTCGTGGTAGCCGCCGCGGTACTTGATCCCGCGGAGCTTCACCACGCGCAGGCGGCGGCGCTCGGCGCCGTAGAGCGGCGAGAGCTGCTCGACGGACACCACGCCGTGCACGACGCTCTGGAGGAGGGTGTCGGGCGCGCCCGGCTGCGGGTTGTCGATGAGGAGGATCGTGCACCCGAGGTCCACGAGCCGCTGCTTGAGCGCGAGGATCTGCCGGCGGTAGCGGAGCGCGCTCTGGGAGAGGAGCCGGAGCTCGGAGCAGGAGTCGAGCACGATGCGCGCGGGCTTGAGCGCGTCCACCCGCTCGAGCAGCGCGTTCATGCGCGCGCCCAGCTCCACCTCCGCCGGCTCGTAGAGGGTCGTCTGGAGCTCGTCGGAGGTCGCGTCGCTCGAGATCTCGAGGACCGAGAGGCCCTCGAGCGACCAGTCGTGCGCGCGCGCGATGTCCTCGAGCTCCTCGCGCGTCTCGGAGAGGGTGACGTACAGTGAACGCTCCCCGCGCTGCACCCCCTCGAGCAGGAAGCGGAGCGACAGCGTCGTCTTGCCCGCCCCCGGGTCTCCCTGGACGAGATAGAGCCGGCGGGCGGGGAAGCCGCCGCCGAGGATGTCGTCCAGTCCGGGGATGCCCGTCGGCACCCGGACGTGCCGGCGATCCCTGTCGGATGGCCTCATGGTGCAAACCTTAGCCTCGCCATGGCCGCTCGACCGTGGCCCCAACGGGGTCCGGGGTCGGCCTCCGCCCGTCCGTGCCCTTCGAGGGGGTGCCGGGGACGGGAGCCCATGCTAGGACACCAGCTCCCCCGGAGCAGTCAACCGCAGGCAGGCCCCGCTTCGTGGGCAAGGCTCGGTGGAGACGTGATCGCTCGCCCGGAAGGAACCGAGTTCGACGCTGCGGAGCTGGCCTGGCTGGCCCGGATCCTGGCGGCGCTGCGCGACTGGAGGGGCGTCGACTTCGACGGGTACCGCACGTCCACCGTGCTCCGGCGGGTCCGGAACCGCATGATCTCCGCCGGCACCCGCTCGATGGCGGAGTACCTCGATCGACTGGTCCGCGATCCCGGCGAGGCGGACGCGTTGCTCGAGCGGCTCACCATCAAGGTGAGCCGGTTCTTCCGCGACGCCGCGAGCTTCGAGGCGCTGCGCGCGGCCCTGCCCCCCCTGCGCGCGGCGCGCGGCGACGAGGGCGGCGCACTCCGGGTCTGGAGCGCGGGGTGCGGCATGGGGGAGGAGGCCTACAGCCTCGCCATGCTCCTGGGCGAGCAGGGAGGGGACGCGTCGCGGCAGGTCGTCGCGACCGACGTCGATCCCGCCGCGCTCGCGGCCGCGGCGCGCGGGACCTACGCCCTGGAGGCTCTGGCCGAGGTGCCCCCCGCCCTGCGCGAGCGGTGGTTCGTGATCGACGCCACGGCGGGCACGTGCCGCGTGGTCCCCGAGGTCCGCGCGCGCGTCGAGCTCCGCGCGCACGATCTCGCGGCGAGCACGGCCGCGCCCGATGGGCGGCGGTTCGACCTCGTGTGCTGCCGGAACGTGCTGATCTACTTCGGGCCGCGCCTCCAGCTCCAGGTGGAGCGCCTCCTCCTCGAGAGCCTGGTGCCGGGTGGACTGCTCTGGCTCGGCGAGGCCGAGTGGCCGCTGCCGGAGATCGCGAACCGGCTCGACGTCGTCGACCGCAAGGCGCGGCTGTTCCGCGCGCGGGGCGGCGCGCCCCGCTGGAAGGGAGCGGGCGGATGACGCGGGGGCTCGACCTGAGCGTGGGGCAGCGGCTGGGGCTCGGCTTCGGGGTCGCAGGGGTGCTCATCGTGCTGATGGCGACGATCTCCCATGTCTCCACGGTGCGCGTCGAGCGGCTGCGGGACCGCCTCGGCACGGTCACCGCGCCGCGCGCCGCCGCGGCCGCGCGGCTCGAGCTGGGCGTGCTCCACATGGCCATCGCCGCGCGGAACTGCGTGCTCTTTCCCGACGCGGTCCGCCGCGAGGCGTACGACGAGGCGGAGCGCCGCGTGCGCGGAGAGCTCTCGACCTTGCTCCGGCTCCCCCCGCGGCCGGACGGGGCCGAGCTCCTGGCGCGGCTCCCGGCCCAGGTGGACCGCTACGCGGCCGCGGCCCGCGCGATGATCGACGCGGCGCGGGCGAAGGCGCTCGTCGCGGAGCGCGAGCCGGAGCTGGCGAGCGCCCGGGAGGAGCTGCTGCGGGACGTCCACGCCTACGCGGAGTTGCAGCAGCGGCGGCTCGAGGAGCTGCGGGCGGCGGTGGCCGACGCGATGGCCCGGATGGATCGCAACGCGCTCGGGATCGGGGCGCTCCTCCTCGTCGTGCTCGCGCTCACCGGGTACGCGACGACGCGGTCCGTGCGCCGTCCCGCGCTCGCGCTGGTGGCCTCCGCGCGGCGGCTCGGCGCGGGCGACTTCGGGCACGCGATCGAGCTCGCCGGCGGACCCGGGCAGGGCCCCGCGCGTCGCGACGAGCTGGCGGAGCTTGCGCACGCGTTCGCCAGGATGGCGTCCGAGCTGCGGGCGCGCGAGGAGCGGCTCCAGGCGCAGAACGAGGAGCTCCAGGCGCAGCAGGAGGAGCTCCAGGCGCAGCAGGAGGAGCTCCAGGTGCAGAACGAGGAGCTTCAGGCGCAGGGCGAGGAGCTGCGCCGCACGGAGGAGTCGCTCCGCGACGCCGACCGGAACAAGAACGAGTTCCTGGCGGTGCTCTCGCACGAGCTCCGCAACCCGCTCGCGCCCATCCAGAACAGCCTCCACATCCTCGAGCGGGCCGCGCCGGGGTCCAGCCAGGCGCAGCGCGCCCGCGCCGTCGTGGCCCGCCAGGTGCGCCACCTCACCCGCCTCGTCGAGGACCTGCTGGACGTCACGCGGATCTCGAACGGGAAGGTCCGGCTCCAGCGCGCGCGCGTGGAGCTCGCGCGGCTCGTCCGCCAGGCGGCGGAGGACAACGCCGCCCTGTTCGCCGAGCGCGGGGTCGAGCTCCGGGTGGAGGTCGCCGCCGAGCCGTCGGTGGAGGGCGATCCGGCGCGGCTGGCGCAGATCCTGGGCAACCTCCTGCAGAACGCCGCCAAGTTCACGCCGCGCGGCGGGCGCGTGGTCCTGGCG